>JAAYOP010000064.1 GCA_012520295.1 Clostridiales bacterium
ATGGAAAGCATTGAAAAGGTGCGTTAGACTTTTCAACGCTTCCCACAGCGCTACTACTACTTACCATTGACAGACTTCCTAAAAAAATGGACCATATGTTTGACAACCGCAGAATCAAATCAAGACAATATATAAATTTTGTATTTAAAAACATGCGCGCTTGTAGTATAATATGAAATTAATGTCCGTTTTTATTCAAAGCATGACGAAACTTTATATATCATTATCGTAAAATCCGGTTTTTTAACATATTTATTTGAGAAAGGTCAGGTAGGCATGGAGCATAAGAGGACTGAAATATTAAGGCTGCTGGAAAAGGATTCAAGATTGACCGCACAGCAGATTGCAGCTATGCTCGGGTTAGAAACCGACGAGGTTTCCAAAACAATCGATGAATATGAGAAAAATCGCCTGATTCTCGGCTATCAGGCTTTGGTGGACTGGGATAAGACGGATGAAGAATTTGTTACCGCCCTCATTGAAGTCAAGATAACTCCTCAGCGTGGAAAGGGATTTGACAGGATAGCGGAGCGGATTTACCAGTATGATGAGGTTGAAAGCGTGTATCTCATGTCCGGTGGTTATGATCTGGTGGTGATTATTACCGGCAGGACGCTCAAGGATGTGGCCACCTTCGTCTCCGCGCGCCTTGCTGTAATAGACGGAGTAATAAGCACCTCTACCCATTTTATACTGAAGAAATACAAGGAAAAGAATCAGATATTCTCCGTGCTCCCCGAGCAGGAGGAAAGGATGAACTTTATATGATGTTAGACTACGATAAAATCCTTTCGTCTCGGGTGATGGATATAAAGCCCTCCGGGATACGCAAATTCTTCGATATACTGCAGGATATGGAAGATGTTATTTCCCTTGGTGTGGGAGAGCCCGACTTTATAACCCCGTGGCATATACGTGACGCGGGCATTTATTCCCTTGAAAAAGGATTTACCAAATATACATCCAATGCGGGAATGATGTCTCTGAGAAAGGAGATATCAAGCTATCTTGACCGGCGTTTCGCCTTGAAATACGACCCCGAAACCCAGATTCTTGTAACCGTCGGAGGCAGTGAAGCCATTGACCTTTCTCTCAGGGTTCTTATAGAGCCGGGCGACGAGGTTATTATACCGACGCCTTCCTTCGTATGCTACTCTCCTTTGACAACAATAGCCGGAGGCGTACCCGTATTCGTAGAGACAAAGGCGGAAAACCAGTTCAAGCTTACTGCGGAAGAACTTAAAGGGGCAATAACGCCCAAAACAAAGGCCGTTATTCTTCCATACCCGTGCAATCCCACCGGTGGGATTATGGAAAAGGAGGATTTGGTCGGGATTGCCCGCGTCCTTGAGGGAACGGATATTATCATAATCTCAGATGAGATTTATGCCGAGCTAACCTATGGACAGAGGCATTTTTCTCCGGCAAATCTGGAGGAGCTATATCCCAGAACGATTGTTATAAACGGGTTTTCAAAGGCCTATGCAATGACAGGCTGGAGGCTTGGATATGTGATGGGGACGGAGCCTTTGATAGCACAGATGACAAAGCTTCACCAGTTCGCGATTATGTGCTCGCCTACAACCAGCCAGTATGCGGCGATAGAGGCCATGAGATCCGGGGATAAGGATATAGAGCAAATGAGAAGCGAATATGACATCCGGCGCCGGTATTTGGTAGACGGGGTCAGAACTATGGGGCTGGAATGCTTTGAGCCCAAGGGTGCTTTTTATATATTCCCCTGTATAAAAAGCACAGGCATGAGCTCTGATGAATTCTGCGAGCGTTTTCTTATAGAAGAAAAGGTGGCCGCCATATCGGGAGGCGCCTTCGGGCCGGGGGGCGAGGGTTTTGTCAGGATGTGTTACGCCTCGTCAATGGATAATCTTACCGAGGCCCTTGCCCGGCTGAAGAGATTTATCGGGCGGCTGTAATTGTGCTCTTGCCGGCAGGGAAATAAAACAGAAAAAACGGTGCGCCGCTGCTGAAAAGCGGCGACTGTATGGAGCTGACATATATGAAGTATATACTTATAATCGGTGACGGTATGGCAGACATGGAGCTGGACGAGCTGGGAGGAATGACTCCTCTTGAAAAAGCAAGAATTCCGGTTATGGACAGCCTTGCGTCAAAAGGAATTTTGGGCAGCGTGAAGAACTGCCCGGAAACCCTGCCCCCGGGAAGTGATACGGCTATTTTGTCCATTTTTGGATGCGACCCTTTAAAATATTATTCCGGAAGGGCGCCTCTGGAGGCCGCCGCACAGGGAATCAGTCTGAATGAGGGAGATTTGGCGTTCAGGTGCAACATGGCCTCAATAGAGGACAATGACAAGCCTTTTGGCGACAAGAAGATTATATCCCACAGTTCGGGATCCATTGACGGGAGGAGCTCAAGGGAGCTTGTGGAGTACCTGTTTAAAAATCCGATTTTTAAAGCCGCCGCCGATGCCGCGGATGTTTCCGTCAGCCCGGGAGATTCTTTCAGGCATATAGCGATTCAGGCAAAAGGGGACGGAAAGGGTCTTGTGCTCAAACCGCCCCATGACCATCTGGGCGAAAAGGTTTCCGACAACCTGCCCGCTGGCAATGAAAACGCGAAAACACTGGCGGCTCTTATGGAGCTTTCAAATAAAATTTTAAGCAAACATCCGATAAATGAAATGCGGCGCAGGGAGGGAAAACTGCCCTGTAACTGCATATGGTTCTGGGCAGAGGGAACAGCTTCAGAGCTGCCCTCCTTTGAGATGAGATATGGATTAAAGGGCGCGATTATCAGCGCGGTTCCGCTGTGCAAGGGAATAGGGACCCTGATGGGCATGAAGGTCATTGAGGTTGACGGGGCTACGGGGGTTTTGCAAACTAATTATGAGGGTAAGGCCGAGGCCGCGGTCAAGGCTCTCCTGGACGGATTTGATTTTGTGGCGGTACATATCGAAGCGCCCGACGAATGCTCTCACGACAGAGATTTGGAAGGGAAAATAAAGGCGATTGAGAATATAGATTCCCGGGTTATAGCCCCCGTGCTGAAGGCCCTGGAGGAAAAGCAAATGGATTTCAGAATGCTTATACTCAGCGACCACAGGACCCTGAGCACCACCGGCGCCCATGACGGGGACCCGGTACCCTTTATTCTGTATGACAGTGTGCACGATACCGGCCAGGGGCGAAAATATACTGAAAAAGAAGCCGGGGACGGACCCTTTCTGCAAAACGGCACTGTGCTGATGGACTACCTTTTCGAAAAAGAACACTTCAATTGAGAGACTCGCCCTCTTGAGAGCGAAATATTTACAGTTAAAAAGTTATAGAAAAAATGGAGAATTTGATTAGTATGGGATTAAATAAGCCAAGAGTTTTTGGACCGGCGGATATTCTGCTTCCGAAAAATGCCGATATGGAAAAGTGGAGTGTGATTGCCTGCGACCAGCACACCTCCGAGCCGGAGTACTGGGAGCGGGTGGACAGGTTTGTGGGCAACTCGCCAAGCACTTTGAGACTGATGCTTCCTGAGCATCTCTACAGCTCGGAAAGGCTGTCGGAGCTGATTGAAGCCACCAGAAAAACCATGGATGACTATCTTGAGGGCGGCATATTCAGGGAAATACCCAATTCTTATGTATATATCGAGCGCACGTCTTATTCTGGGAAGCTGAGGCGAGGCCTGCTGGGGCAGATCGATTTGGAGCACTATGACCATTCGGACAAAAGCGAAGCGCTGATTAGGGCTACGGAAGGCGTTGTTGAGGAAAAGATGCCACCGCGGATAAAGCTCAGGGAAGGTGCCCGGGCTGAGCTCACCCATGTGATGGTGCTGGTCGACGACCCGGAGCGGATGCTTATAGAGCCCCTTGAAAAAATGAAGGCCTCCATGGAAGTGCTCTACGACTTTGACCTTATGGAAAACGGCGGCCATATTACCGGATACAGGGTACATAGGGAAGGGGCGGACGGCATTGATAAGGCTGTTGACATGCTGTGCGACCTCCGTGACTTCAGCAGACGGCACAACTGCCAGGAAAAGCCCGTGCTGCTTTTTGCCACGGGGGACGGCAATCATTCCCTTGCCACCGCGAAAGCCTGCTGGGATAACATGAAAAATGAATTATCCCAGGAAGAAAGGAATAACCACCCCGCCAGATTCGCCCTGGTAGAGGTTGTGAATATATGGGACGAGGCACTGGAGTTTGAGCCTATTAACCGCGTTGTGTTTGACTGTGACCCGGATTTCCTGCTCAGTGAGCTTTTAAGGTTTTATCCCGGCTCGAAAATCGGGAGTGCAGATGGATACAATATTCACTACTATAGTAAAAACAGCAGGGGTATTCTCTCCATCCCCGAGGAGGCCGCGCCTCTTGCGGTGGGAGCTCTCGGAAATTTTCTTGACTTTTATTTTCAGAATAACGCCGGGAGGGTGGATTTTATCCACGGTGATGATGTGGTTGAGAGGCTGTCCCGACAGAAAAACACAATAGGTTTTGTCTTGCCCGCCATTGAAAAAGGCAGTTTTTTCTCCACTATAATCGAAGGAGGGGCAATGCCCAGAAAAACCTTTTCAATGGGGGACGCAAGGGACAAGAGGTATTACCTGGAGTGCAGGAGACTGGAAATAGATTGAATATTGCGGTAAGATATAAAGACCGACGATAGCAATATACCGCAGCGGGAAAACCCCAAAATATAAAAGAAGCCGGTGTTAATAAAATGACGATGGAAATCAGGGAAAAAGCATTTGCAAAACTGAATATATGTCTTGATGTAACCGGGAAAATGGAGGATGGTTATCACTCGATAAGAAGCGTTATGCAGAGCGTTTCGTTTGGAGATGATATAACAATCGTTCCGAAGGATAAGGGCGGCTATTATGTACAGAGCAATATCAAATACCTGCCCACGGGGGAGAAAAACATTGCTGTGCGGGCATGCCGTCTTTTCAGGCAGGAAACAGGCCTGGGACCTGAACACGCCCTGATTATAATTGACAAGAAAATACCGATTTGCGGTGGGCTGGGCGGCGGCAGCACAGACGGGGCTGCGGTGCTCAGAGCTCTGAACAGGGAGTATAAAGCGGGACTTGATAAAGCCGGTCTTGAAGCCATGGCTTCAAAGCTGGGCTCGGATGTGCCCTTCTGCATAGCGGGGGGAACGGTTTTTGCAGAGGGCAGGGGAGACAGACTGACCAGGCTGACGCCACTGCCGGAGAGCCCTGTGGTTATATGCAAGCCTGACTTTACCAGCTCCACCCCCGACCTGTTTGCCGCGCTGGACAGAATAAAAATCAAGGTAAGACCTGATACGGACGGCCTTATAGACGCTATAAACAAAGGGGATTTAATGGAAGTGGCCAGACGTATGTTCAATGTGTTTGAGGATGCCCTTACAAAAAACCGGAAAACGGTTATAAACGGGATAAAAAGCAGGCTTCTGGATTTGGGTGCCCTGGGTGCCTGTATGAGCGGTTCGGGCTCGGCCGTATACGGACTTTTTTACAGCGGCGAGCAGGCAAGGACGGCTGTTGAAATACTGGAAGGAGAGGGCATCGAATCCTTTTATACGGTCACTTCACAGGAGCTTGACCTGTCGGTCTGAGCTCATGGGAAAAATAAAACGCGGCGATCGGCGGGAGCCGGAAGCCGTCTTTTGTTTTTGGGGTTTTTAGCGGATTGTAAACCGGTAAACACAAAAGGGGGTGGGAATGTGAATCCTTTGATAAAATGGCCCGGCGGCAAGTCCGGGGAAATAAAGAAAATCGAGGGCTTAATCCCGAAGTTCAACAGGTATATTGAGCCGTTTTTCGGCGGCGGCGCGCTGTTTTTCCATTTGAAGCCAAGACCGGCAATCATAAATGATATTTCCCGGTCACTGATTGAATTTTACAGGCTGATAAAAAAACAGGACAAAACCCTGCATGATTTGCTGATGTGCTACAGCAGCGGCTTTGGCGAAATTCAAAACCTATGCACCCAGCATTATGATGAAATACTGGCCGTTTTTGAAGAAGCAAAGAGCTGTCCGGATAAAGACAAATTGCGCTTCCAGACAGCCCGGGTGTCAGAGGGAATTCTGGATAGGCTGGGCTCAGAGTTTTATGGGCGGCTCATATTGAGCAAAGAAGCCTTTGCCGAGATTGTAGTAAAATCGGTATCAGATAAGATTTCACGCACCGTATCAAATAACGCGAAAAGGCTTTTTTCCGGTGAGGACTTAAAAAACAATCTCATCACAGGCTATACAAGGGGCTTTTATACATATTTCAGGAAGGTTTTTAACGATCTGAACCTGGGCAGAATTAAAAGCCCTTCCCTTCAATACAAGGCGGCAAATTTTTATTTTATCAGAGAATACTGCTATGGCTCCATGTTTCGGTATAACAGAGCAGGAGAGTTTAATATCCCTTACGGCGGGATGTCATATAACAGGAAAAACATGAAAGCAAAAATTGAAAATATGTTCAACTGTAAGACAGAGGCGGTTTTCCGAAATACTGAAATTGAATGCGAGGATTTTGAAGAGTTTTTAAAAAAGAAGGATCCGACAGCCGGCGACTTTATATTTCTGGATCCTCCGTATGATACGGAGTTTTCCGATTATGAGGGAAAAAGCTTCACCAGGGAGGACCAGGAGCGCCTGGCAAATGTGCTCCGGCGGACAAAGGCAATGTTTATTCTGGTAATCAAAAACACGGAATTTATCAGGGATTTATACGAAAAAGACTTTAATATCCTGAGCTTTGACAACAAGTACACCTATAATGTTCGCAGCCGCAACGACCGGAGTGCAAAGCATCTTATAATAACGAATTTACCGGTGTGAACTGTTTTTCCGATGTTTAAAAAAACAAAACACTGTCAAATATTTATGTATAAACACTATATTGGCGGTAGTTTTATGAGAGTTTTAGGGTGCCGTACATGGCAGCTTGTTATCGTACTTATTCTATTTGTTTTCGTCCTTTACTGCGCGGCCGCGGAAAGTCAGCAGCAGCTGCTGGCCGGAAAGCTCATACGCCTTCATGTTGTGGCAGCCTCCGATGAACCGGAGGCGCAGGAGCTGAAGCTGAAAATCAAAGATGAGGTGCTTCAGGCGGTTGCGCCTCTTCTCAAGGGCTGCAAATCAAGGCAGCAGGCGGAAGCCGTTATCGGGGGAAGTCTGTACCAGATTGAGCAGATTGCCGAGAGCTGCGCACGGGAATACGGAAGGCAGACAGATATCGCGGTTTCTCTTGAGCGGGAAATGTTCGGCGAGAGGCACTATGACACATTTGCCCTCCCCGCCGGGGAATACAGTTCCCTGAAGATAGTCATAGATGAAGGCAGGGGTAAAAACTGGTGGTGCGTAATCTTTCCGCCCCTTTGCATTGAGGTTTCCTGTGAAGCAGGTCAATTGAAAAATACGGATGAAGAAGAGGAGTCGGAGAGCGCTTTATCCCAGCTGACGGGCGAGGAGGTTGAGCTTATCACCGGTGAGGACGACAAATATGTGGTGAAATTTAAAATTTTGGATTTTATTAAAAAGCTGAGAGGATGGCTTAAAATATAAACGAAAATCGGGTGTCGTGAAAAATGCAAAATGTGTTTTGCATTTTTGCGGCACCCATCCATGTCTTTGAGTATTAGATTTTAAGTATTCAGCTTTTTTCGACAGTGACGGTTTCTACCCAGGCAGGGAAGAAGCCGCTTTTCAGTGCGGTATTCCAGGAGTAAAGAATGGAAAGGCTTGTGCCGTAAAAGGGTATCTTTCCTCGTTTGATAATCTCAATTTTTAAAAGTGTCACCAGCCATGTGGCCGGTCCTTTTCCTCTGCAGTATTCAACAACATCAACCCCGATCTGCCACATTTCCCCGGTGTCGGCGCTGCAGCCTGCCATGGCAAGGATTTCGTCACCATCCAAGGCTGTTACTGCCAGCATATCAGGCCTTTCCGGAATAAAGCGGCTGCACAGAGCGTTTTTCCATTCCGTGCTGCCATAAAACTGCTGAAGCTTATCCTGCTTATACCATCTGATGGAAAGTCCCAAATTCTCCGGTTCGGTATAATTTCCGTCGGGCAGAAACATATGGTAGGTACTCCGGAGCTTTTTGTCATATTTTGAGAGCTCCCGGTCTATTTCTCTCAGATTTTCATACTCGAAAAGACTGCGACCTTCTTTACCCTTAACAAATTCCTTCAGCCATTCGTGCATGCTGATATCTGCCGTAATTACTGCGTTGCCCCCTAGGGTTGCCATCTGAAGGAACGGAGCGCCGGCGGAGTATATCCTCCGGCCTTCGCTATTAGAACATTCGGTGACTATGTTATAGTGCTTTTCAAAATCACCGGGTGAGCAGCTATATTCAACTGACAGCTGCTGCTTGAGACTTTTCAGATATATATTCTTTCCGTACATATCCAGCTCTCCCTTAATCTGTATTATTATAAGTTTATTCCCATTATTTAACAAGGTCAAGCCGGAGTGAGACATCAATTGACGCTTAGTGTAAAATTATAATTGGCAAAAATAAAGGAGGAATAGCAAAACCTATTCCCCCTGCATGCGAAACCTGTTAAGATGAGTTTGTAAACCAACATAAAAACAAGGAGATGCATGCAAGATGA
>JAAYOP010000065.1 GCA_012520295.1 Clostridiales bacterium
AAAACCTGATTATTCACCAATAATTACCTGTTTGAGGTTTCTTTTGCGAAAATTTCATTTTAGACAAAAGCTACTGCTCCCCAGTAATATCTAGCAGGGGTTCTTCAGTGGTTTCGAACCGTCCCCTTGTCTTCTTCTTCCGGATGGCAATTCAGCTCTGATGCTGGTGTGTGCCCGGCTTCGTTATGTTGCCGGTTCACAATGGGGCAACAAGAAATATTTGAACAAGAAGCATCTTGAGAATATCGATTTGGCACTGAACCCAATAGCTGGCTAAGTAGGCTTTACAAAGGGCTGCAAACAAATTTGCGAAAAATCCTTGACAGTACCTCACTTTTTCATTGACATTTACACGCAACTTATTTTACATTATCAATAAAAAAGCCAGTAGTCTTTGAAAAAAGATTCTGGCTTTTATATTTTATTGTCCCCTTTTTTACTTCTCAATACATATATAAGACGAGAGCATATAACAATCAATTTTTAGATAAAGATAATATAAAAAAAGGTGATTCCAATGGCTTATTAAAATAAAATAGAATGACAAAAACAACTATATTTATGAAAGGATTGATTTAAGGATTGATTTTATGAAAACGAAACGAAGAATTATAAGTGTATTATTATCTATTGTGATGATTGTTACTGTCATTTCGATTACTGCAGTTGCTGCTGAACATTATGAAAAGTGGATCTGTACAGGAAATGGTGTACATGTTAGATCCGGTCCGTCTACTTATTATGATAGTTATGGCCTCTTATATAAAGACGAAGAGTTTTGGAGCAGGCTTTTAGAGGGAGATTTCGGCAGTTATCGATATGGACAATGCAATGAGACTACGCGTATTGCTCAAGCATATGGTTTCGAAATATGGGGTTATGTGAGCAAAGCATATTTAGAATATATTGGGCTTTAATGTCGATAACCCATGCGTTCAGAGGCCTTATATTAAAAGGCCTCTTTTACTTAATAACACAAATTGTAAAAACGAGAGTATTATAAAAAGCTATCGTTAAGGTATAAAACTGAACTGTTTACATTAACATAATATACTAATTGCATCATTTTTCAGTGTTTTAAAAGGCATATCTATATGTGAAATATCCTTATATATCATGATAGAAGGTGTTTCTATTGAAAAAACTCTTTATACTTATAGCTTTATTTTTAATTACATTACTACCATCCTGCTCTTCTTCCTCTAAAAGCAATAGAAATAATTATAGTAGCAATGAAGCAATAAGTTTCAATAAAATTGAGTTATGGAACAGTAAAGGCAGTGCTTATAAGCAAACTGCTCTTAATACACCCGATGGCATAATTTCTATATCCGGAAACAAAAAAGATGTTTATTCCATTATTTCTGTATTTGATGGTAATAAAATAAGCCTTGAAATATATCGAAATTCAAATATAATATACGCTCCTGGCGACACTTCAATATCATGCATTGATGCCGTATCCGAAGGTGTTTGGATTTTAGAGTCTCTTTCAGATGATACGCATAATCTGAAACTTATATCCACTTCAGGCGAAGTGATAGAAACAATTTCACTGAGCTCATTTGCTGATATGGCAAGAAAGGCTCGTTCTCTTCTTTATAATTCTGGGAGGTTTTTTATTAATTGTGGAGATGAGATTGCTATTTTAAGCGATAGCGGCCAAAAAATTGCAAATCATAAAATGCCTTCAGCCGATAAAACTAGCTTGATAGCTGGAGGAGATGGGAATATATATGTCGTTTGTTATTATGATGATACTACGATAATTTATACTATTCTTGACGAAACAGGAATCGAAAAAATACTTGAATTTACAACGAATAATCTTGGAGTTTTCGGCGGAAATGAGAAGTTCTGCTTTTTCATGTCAAATGACGAAGGATTGTTTGGCCTAGAAGTCGACGGATCTTTGACTCCTATTCTTATTTGGGAGGATTGCGGAATTGCTGTTATAGGAATAAAAAAGATCATACCGCTTCCAGACGACGAGTATGCATGCCTAGATGCTGGAGGAATTAGTAAGTTTATAAAAGTTGATCCTTCAGAAATAGGAAAAAGAAAAGTGCTTGTTTTAGCTACGATTGATAATATAAACATAATTAAATCTACCGTTTCTAATTTTAACCGGGATAACTGCGAATATACAGTCATAATAAAAGATTACAGTGAAGATGGTATATATGATAAGAATAAAGCTATTGCTCGGCTCAACACGGATATCATAAGCGGAAATTGTCCTGATTTGATTTTATTTTCTGCATTATCTCCCTATACATATATCAGCAAAGGTTATTTGCTTGATTTATATCAGTTTATTGATAACGATAATCAGATAGCTCGTGAAGACATAGCTATTCTGAAGCAGCTTGATGTAAATGGCAGTGTTTTTTTTCTCAGTAGTACATTTAATATTGAAACACTGGTTGCTTTATATTCCGACTTCGGCGATGCATATGGTTGGACACTAAACAAGTATCTAGAAATAGAAAAGATTATGCCCCCCGATACTGAAACCTTACACAACAACACAAGGCGAAGATTTCTCAGACAGATTTCATCAAGATATATAAATACAGCCATCGACTGGAAGACAGGAAAATGTGATTTTAATAACGACAAGTTTATTTCTATTCTGGAAGCCAGTGCCCGAGTTAAGGAAAATCCAGAAAACCCGGCAGAAATGGACTATACTTATAGCTCCGTGAAGGTTGCCAAAGGTACACGCATAGCATCGGTTACCTGGGTAGATAATGTCGGTAAGCTAGCATTTGAGGAGAAAATGGCAGGCTGTCGACTGAGTTATATCGGCTGGCCGACTGTTGACGGAAGCTGCGGTTCCGATATTTACATATCCGCGCCTGTTGGCATCTGTTCGCAAACCGACTTTGCCGACGGGTGCTGGGAATTTTTAAAGTACATGTTGACTGATGTTGATATAAACAGCTTCGGGAGAATACCAGTATATATGCCGTTTTTGCAAAAACAAATAGAACAGGCAAAGATTGAAGCACCTATCGGTGGAACTCAGATTTCAAATGAAGACGCAGAAAGATTTTTCAAACTGCTTGGAGAAATAAACAATGTGGCTGTGTATGATGAAATTATTTCGAATATTATAGAGGAGGAAGCATCATTATTCTTTGCTGGAGAAAAAAATGCCGAAGAAACAGCTGCAATAATACAAAGTCGGATACAGCTATATGTGAGTGAACAATTCTCTTGAACTAAAACATGCATGTGATATAAATTAGCAAAGGTTTACGATTGATAATTTTGATGGAAATAAATAATTGACGGGAGTCGGCGCAACTTTAAAATATGCGCCGGCTCTTTTAACTATTTAAGTAAAATCTGTCGCTTTTTATATTCATTGCTACATAACCAAGTGAAATTACATAAATTCTTGGTGGTCATGTCAAGATAAGTTCGCAATTTTGGGACTCTAAATAGTGAATAAAGCTATGTTTAGCGGCAAATGGAATTTGGATTCAACTGCGCTCTTGAAACAGACCAATCCTCGGCATACTCGATGAGATATATTGTTACCAATCGGATATAGGAATCTGGGTTTGGAAAAATTCCGACGACATTGGTCCTGCGGCGTATTTCCTTGTTTAATCGCTCCAGCATGTTAGTGGAAGATATCTTGCGGGCATCGAGTACCGGAAACGCATTGAAAGCCAGGGAATCCTCCAGCCCTTCCTCCAAGATCTCAATAGCCTTTGGAAAACGCTTTTCGTACTTTTCGGAAAGCTCTCTTGCCCGCTGGCGGGCCAGTTCAGCGGAAGGCGCAAGCCAGATTTCCTTCAGCTGTGTCGCAAACACATCTTTTTCCTTATGTGTACATGAGCCAGAATGTTCCGCATAAAATGCATCTTGCACCGCTGCCAGGAAGCGCCGGGAAAACATTCCCGGATGGCAGCAGTCAGCCCTTTGTTGGCATCGGAAACAACCAGAGATGGTGTTTCCAGCCCTCGCTGCTTTAAGCTTTGAAACAGCTGAGAGTAACTTTCTTTGGACTCATCCATCATCGGCTCTATGGCCAGTACCTTACGCTGCCCCTGCTCGTTGACACTGCAGACAACCATCACTGCCATGCTGATAACGCGACCGTCCACGCGGACTTTCTCATACAGCGCATCTATCCATATGACAGGATAGCGTCCCGTCAGAGGCCGGCTGCGAAATTCCTGAACCTGCTCGTTCAGACCTTTTGTCATCTCGCTGACCTGGCTTCGGGATATATTCTCAATTCCCAAACTGCGGGCCAGCTTCTCCATCTTCCGGGTAGATACGCCCTGAACGAACGCTTCCTGTATCACCTGTATCAATGCCGGGGTCTGGGGAAAATTTTGTGTAAATTCAAATCGGAAATGTATTAAATCTCGTGTAATTGGTATTGGCCCCTGAAAATAATGGTAATAATATAAATGCTTTTCCTCAAGGGAGGATAGGGCCATGCTGAGGAGCAACACGAGCGCCCTTTGAGGTTTTACGAGGTGGCGATACTCTGAAATGGGTGTCGCCATTATTGTATCGCCACCTTGGAAAACAAAAGCGATAAACCTCGGGGGAAAAGCCGACATCGTCGGCTTTGGGGGCGGAGCCCCCCGCCTCAACTTGCCGCTTCCTGAAACCTGTCCTCAAAGAAAATCATCAACTGCCCTATTATTATCCCCCATTTTTGCACTGGCTTGCTCCATTTTTTGGTGATCTCCTGTATCGACAGATATACTGATTTTTTGACAGACTCATCTGTCAGATATGTCGTCTTAGTCTTAGTATATTTGCGGAGCATTCTGTGAAAACATTCCACCGTATTGGTGGTGTAGATAAGCCTCCTGATCTCTTCCGGATACTTGAAATAGGTTGTCAGGTCGTCCCAATTCGCTCTCCACGACTTCGTAATCTGAGGATATTTTTTGCCCCATTTTTCATCGAATTCTTCCGGTCGGTATTCCGCTTCGTCCAGCGTCGGTGCGCCATATACCTTCTTTAAGTCCTCCATTACTGGCTTTAAATCCTTGTATGAGACGTATTTTGTCGAGTTCCTGATTTGATGAATTATACATAGCTGCTGCTCTGCCTTTGGGAAAACCGTCCCGATTGCTGATGAAAATCCGCCCAAGTTGTCGTGACAGACTATGAGAATGTCCTTTACACCTCGGTTTTTTAACTCGTTGCAAACCGTGAGCCAGAATGAAGCGCTTTCTGTCTCGGATATCCAAAATCCCAGAATATCCTTCTTGCCGTCCATGTTTATTCCGAGAACTGTATACACGCACTTGTTGACTACCTTGCTGTCCTTTCGTACCTTAAACACTATACCTACTATCGGATATATACTGTCCAGCGGCCTTGACATCCACTCTGTTGCGGCCGGCATTATCTTGTCCGTTATTCGCGTTATCAAACTTGCCGATGCTTCTATTCCATAGATGTCTCGCAGATGATCTTCAATATCCCGGTTCGACATCCCTTTCGCATACATCGCCAATATTCGACTCTCCAGGTCGTCTGTTCTCATAGATAGCGTATTTTGTACCCATATTACACCAATTTTATACATATTAAAGGGGGGCTGCAAAATTTGAGTTTTGCAACACCCCCTTACTTCTTAATAATAAGATACGTTTATTGTATTCCTCAGTATCAATTCATAAACACCATCAGCAAAGCCGTTTGAGAGCATTTTGAGTGAAAATCCATATACATATACTAGTTCGCATAATACGAAATCATCTGTTCTCAAGAGCATCAAATAGGAATAAGTGAGTTACTCTGTCCTGCTCGGGTATGTGCCCGCTTATCTGACACATTTTTTATGGCATATACTGTATCAAATATAGAAGAGAGGTATCTGCATCATAAAGTATATACAGTTTATTATTGTAATTAGTCAGGATATTCCATGTATAATTATTTGTAAATTCTGGATACTCTTCTTTGGCGACATCAATATTATCCAGAACTAATATAATCTCTCTTTCCATTTCGGCGTTCTTTTTCCAAGAAGCCTCGTTTAATAAAGATGAACCAACTAGGCTTCTGCTCGTTTGATAAACAGCATACCGTGATCCATGACCCTGAAAGTCAACAGGACCCTTTTTAGTGTATTCTTCGTTGAGGCCGGCAGGTAAACGTATATTCCAGTTTTCTTCAAAAACCTCAGAATATGATACGGAACCGAAATTAGTATATAATCCTAATAATAGAACGATGATAATCGCAAGAAAAAACAAGATAAACATAACAGCTTTCATATATTTTAGAAACTTCATAGTTAGGTTCCTCTCTCAACCAAATATTACATAGACTAAGCAAACATGAGTTGCAAATATTTCATTCAGAGTTTCTTTAACTAAAAATATTTACATTATAGCACACACCCAACTTTATACCAATGTTATCCTTATTATGCTGTCCGCGTCAAGTTATTGTAGGTTTTTTATTAAAGTATTTTAATCGCCAAAAAAGTAGATTTAACAAAATAGCTTCAAGATTTTTTGTGTACCGGTAATTTTGCCTGTAATGGGAAGTGTGCCAATTGCGTCGGGACTGGGCAATCCTAAAGCACCCCTGCGGAAAGCCTTGCTCGCGCTCGCTGCGGCTTTCGCAGGGGCTTTGGTAATTCTGCTTTTGGATCTTTGCTCCTAAGTGTAATATTACCGGCAGCCAGAACCGGAGCGAGTTTCTTCAATGTTTTACGGCTCCAGGTCATCGGCCGTGACGACAGACGAGACGATAATATATGACTCACATGCGGTTCTGTGCAGCCCCCATTGTTGGCCCTGCAGTCTGTTTTGCATATACTGATACCCTTCACAAATCGGCTGAGATATCTTGCACTTTCAAGTATTTTATCCGCACGCTCCGGCTGTTCGTTGCATAAAAAATCAGACAATTCGCCAAAAAAGCGCAAATCCTCATTCTCCAGCGCCCAGCGGATTTCTTTATTAAATAATTTACGATCGGTTTCTTTGAGTCCGGCGGTCATACATTCTATTGATTTGTTTTTGTGGTATTTATCCAACACAAATGCCGCCCCGCTAAACCATTCAAGTCCGGTTTGGAACCAGTTTCCTCCGTCTCCGTGCAAATATATTTTTGTACATGTTAAATCATAGCGACGTTCAACTTCGGTCAATGCCTGTTCCCACAGATCACCCGGCTTCTTTCCGTATTCGCTTATGTGAAACACGTTCTTGCATATGTTTCGACCAATATGCCGTTCTATTCCTTCATAGACACTTATCAGCGGCACTTTGCTTTTTTTCCACTGCATAATGTGACGTGCGCTTCGTCCGCATCAATATGAAGCTCTGGTACACATCGTTTTTCCCGCAGCTCAGTAGCAATCGCCTCGCTCCACCTAACTCTGCTCATCACCGTCTGACGGCTGATTTCACCCCCGGTCAGATGGTTGCTCGCTTTCTCATACGGCATATCTTTTGCCGCATTTATCAATGACAGCGACAGCCCCTCGCTTATGCGTTCGCGGCTTTCTACTCCCATAAATGTATCGGCTAAATATTCATATCCCCCTGCTGCTTTTTTGTAATAGGTCCGGCTATATGTTACTTCACCCAACTGCGTATACAGCTGCCTTTTATCGTTTCGTCGTTCCACACTGTATCCGGCTTCACGCCTGCCGCTCTTGTCTGATAAAATCTGCGCGTCGATATATGAAATATATGCTTCTGTGAGCTTTACGGCACATTCTTTTGCTTCCTTCAGCATTACTGACTCTATCTGTGCAAATGTTTTGCCTTCACTTAGCTCTTTACAAATATTTTTGATGAAAATTTCTGCAATCTCTGTTATAATCTTTGTCACAAGAGGTTGCCTCCTTCGTGATTATTTGGTTCCTCAAACCTATTAAATCACTTTTCGGCGACCTCTTGTACTTTTTTCTGTAAAAACCCCTACAATAATTTTACACCGAGTTATTATGCTGGATGTAATTCGTTTTGCCAAGAAGCTGAAAGGTAAAAATATCCGCATGAGCCACTACCCCGATTGGTATGGAACATCTGCAGTTCAAATAGGTTGCCTTTACTGTAGCAAAAGCGTCATAGAAAAGCTTGGCTTCTTTATTCGGACCAGCACTGTGACCACCTATCTTTCGGCTGAAAATCCTTTCAACTATCTCGTACACATTTTCCAAAGCGCACCGAACATGAATATTCACAATAACCCGGATGCACCCCAGAGCCTTCTCCCTGTTTTTCTGCTTAGCCGTTGTCATAAAGCGCAGAAGACGTGCCTAGCTACTTGTCGCTTACACTTATGACTCAAAAAATAAACACATTAATTCAGTAGAACACATGACAAGCAATGTGTTCCACCATTGTTTTACAAAGTATATAAAATTGAAGGGTATATTAAAATGCGATATTAATTAATGACAACATCATAGGGTACGATTACACCAATTACTTGAGCATAATACATCGTGTTAACTGCAATTCCTTCAAGTCCACCCATGTCGCTTAATTCGTAATCATATCTATCTGTAATTACTATGCTATTAGTTGTTTTTAAAAAGTTAAAACCATGTATCGCATAGTACAGATCCTTATCATCCGTACTACCACTATTAGGAAAGCAACCACTACCGCTTCCATATGGCGCGTACATAACTATGTTTAGATAAATCCAAGAATTAGCAACTTTATACCCATAATAAGGATAATACACATCCGTTGTAGAATTGTTTAAAGTAGCATGTGTCAGCAATTCAGCAGCAAGGTCATATCCTTTAAGAAGAAACCATGCAACGACAGCAGCAACCGCCGGCGAGTAAATGTCATCATATATTCCATTGGGAGTAGGATTATTACCATTTGTATTGTTCCTATAATTTATGTAACTTGAGAGTAATTGATAGGTTCCACTAATTAACCCTTTGAGCTGGTCTCTTTTCGCTTCGTTTACCTCACTATAAAGACTTCGTTGATAGTTGGTAATCTGATTTTTAAGAAGAGTCACAACGTTGGAATGCTTTGCATTTAACTCAGTTTCAATTGTTCGTATATTGTTTGCTAATATCAATTTTGTATTAGGCTGTGTTACTGGGGGGGCTGCAGCTGCGCTTGCAGAGGAGACTAGCATAGTAATGGCTATAATAATCACAACAAACAACTTGATTCGATTTTTCATATGATTCTTCCTTTCACAGTATTGATTCTAAATACAACATATTTAGCTATGAGTATTACAATCGTATCCGTATAACAACACTTCAAACACACATGCACATAGGAAACACTCTCCT
>JAAYOP010000066.1 GCA_012520295.1 Clostridiales bacterium
AGATACATGCCCCAGGTAGGATCGGTACCTGCCACATAGCCGCTCTCGCCGCCCGAATAATACTCGGCGTGAACTGCTTTTATTGCGCTCTCAACAGTCAAATCAGTTAGAGCTATAGGGGCTGCGGTAACCTGAAGATTCCCGTCCACACTGACACTGACGTATACAGTTGTACCGTCGGCTGAAGGTATTTCGTCGGGGCTGTCTACAACTTCCTCTTCTGTCCCGGTTCCGGTGTCGGGAGCGGAAGCGGATCCCCCGCCTACAAAAATTGCCGCAAGACCGTCAACGGCGATAATACCGTCTGCCGGGATAGTTACGGTGATACTGCCGTTGCTGTCTGTCGAGCCCAGAGAAGAGCCGGAAGAATCCACAACAGCAGCTCCGGCAAGAGGAGAGGATGTGTAAGCAAAGGTCATCATGTCCAGAGTCCAGTTGGTTGCCGTAACGGTTGCGGTATCACCGCTGACGGAAGCCTTTAGTGAAATGGCTGGATTTGGTGACATCATATCACTGGATATGGAGATGATGATATTGTCTCCGTCCTGGACAGGTGCGGTATCCGCTGTCGCGGGTTTGGCCGGATCAGAGCCGAGGGGTGCATCATTTACAATTACGTAGGGAGTGCCGTCAACCCCCCAGCACTTGGTGATGAGGAACATATTCCACATCGAGTCAATGCCGGCGACATAACCGCTTTCCCCGCCGGAATAAAATGCTGCATGGGCTGCCTTAATTACGCTGTCGACAGTGGCATCAGTGACTGTAACGGGCTGCGCGGCAACCTCAAGATTGCCGTCAACACTGACGCTGACATAGACAGTAGTACCGGTAGCATATGCAGCGGGAGCCATTGCCGCAAGCATTAGCACGACAATGACGAGTGCGAGTACCTTTTTCATCGGGTGTCCTCCTAAAGTTGTACTGGTTTGTATGCCAAATACCCACCGGGGTATTAAAAGCCGAAAAAACCAGCATAGAGGCAATGCAAACTCCGTCTGTTTGAAAGCTCTATACTGTCTAAAAAACATATCTCAGTGAAGGGCTGCAGCAGTTAAGGGAGGGGGAGTGGCTAAGCCTGGGAACACTTTAATGAGCTAAATTGAATATGTACATTTTTAAACGAATATTGTAAAATATTTATATAATGTAGAATATAAACTTATGGGGAATTTGTCAATACAATATATATAATTATTTAATATATGCATATAGCTAGGCAACATTATTCGAAAAAGCAATATCGCAACTAATTGATGTCCTCCGAACAAATGGGTTTTGCGAAATGTATTTGCAAAAAGAGAAAGTTTGTTCTTTTCAGCGGGCAAAACAAACCTGTTTTCCCGTTTCAGGAATACTGATTGACTGCCTGAACGGGTTTACGTCACACGCTGCAAATCCATTGTAAGTCAACAGGCATTAATTAAAATACGTCCCTTTACCGTTATAAAAGATAAATTGGCAAAAAGAGACCCGGAGCCATGGCTCCGGGTCTCTTTTTTAGCTATATTATTGCTGTTAGTTTGATTTTGCGCGCTTCTTGTTGGCGGCAAAGGTTGCTGCACCGACCAGGATGAGAGCAAGGCCGACGAAGCCGATTATTGTGGAGGTAGCAATGCCGCCCGTCTGCGGGAGTTTTGAGTAATCTGCGGAAGGACCGTCCGCAGCAGCTGCGCCGCCGGCAGAAACTGCGATAGCAGACAGGCCGTCGATAGCGATTATTCCGCTTTCAGGTGTGGTAACAGTGATGCCGCCATTTGCATCGGTGGTTCCGAGAGAGGCTCCGGAGATGGGATCAACGACTGCGGCATTGGCCAGAGGAGAGGAGGTATATTGGAAGGTTGTGAAGTCGAGCACCCATTCCGATGCGTTGACAGTCACAGAATCTCCGGATACGGAAGCCGTGAGAGAAATTGCACGGGCAGGTGACATCATGTCGCTGGATATGGACAGTACAATATTGTCTCCGCCCTTTACGGGTGTTGCATCGACAGTTAAGTAGCTGGCGTTTTCACCGGCTCCCAGTGGTGCGCCGTTGATGATTACAAACGGAGTTCCGGCAACGCCCCAGCACTGGTTAATTATGTACATATTATACATAGCGTCGATATCGGCAGCATACCCGCTCTCGCCGCCGGAATAGTAAGCTGCGTGGGCAGCTCTTATTACCGCGTCGGCTGTCATATCGCTGACTGTTACAGGCTGTGCGGCAATTTCAAGCTTTCCGTCTACATTGACTGTAACATAAACGGTGTCTGCTGCCAGAGCCATTGGTGTCATCGCCGCGAGTAAAACTACAGCAATGACGAGTACAAATAGTTTTTTCATCAGGTTTCCTCCTAAATATGTAATTTATCATACTGGTTTGCCAAATACCCTGTAAGGGTATAGAAGCCGAAAAATATGTGTGAAGAGTTAACATAATGATTAATTTACTATATACTGTCTACGCATAGAATATAAACAAATAATACATTTTGTCAATAGATTTTATGTAAATTTTTCATATAATCGCAATGGGGATGACATAGCATGTAAATCATTACACACAAAATTACCGTTTTCGGCAAATGTCTGCATAATTCAACTTCGCTATTTATAGAGACTATATGTACGGGCTGCATCAAAGGCCGTATGTAATGCATTCCTCATATCTCCGGAGGCAAGACAGTCGCCCGCCATGGGGAAATTAACCCTGGGACAGATGCCGCGAATTTCGATAGGAGCGAATACATGGGAATATTTTGAGCCCATATTATTGCCGTCCTTTCACGGACATTTAGAAGACCGGAAAACTCCCGCCTTTCCGTCCACTATAAATATAACACAATATACCAGAATGCACAACATTAGGAAGTGGACCTGCCGGCTCTTTTTATACTTATGTTTTCATATTTGGGTGTATGACAGTGCCCTGTTCAGGAACAAGGCCGGGATTTCTGCATGTCCGCTGAACAAATGGGTTTTATCCGTCTCAGATACATCATGCTGTCGTCATAAAAGTCCACTTCACATGGCCCTGCCGGTCAGTATACGCACGAAAAGACAAAACCTCCTGGAATATGCGCTTTATCACATCTGGCCGCAGCTTAAGGATTTTATTTTGGGAAAAAGGAGCGCCAGCTATGAACAGAGTTTTATAGGGTACTACAGCATTGAAAAAGACGGAAAAACCGGAGACGATAGCCTGACCGCCGCCATCCGGGAGGTAAATGAGGAAAACGGACTGGATATCCTGCCGGAGCGGGGCGAGATCCCAATACAGCAGCAGGACAGGAGTGCTTTTCGCCACATTTGGCTATTCTGTCAGAATTTAAGCCTTGACGATGTGGTCTTGCAGGAGGGTGAAACTGTGGATTTGAAATGGGCAGGCATGGATGATATTAAAGGCATGGTACTCTCCGGTGAATTTATACTCTTTTCATACCAGGATATGATGTTTTTAAAATCAGTGGGCTGAATTGAATGCCTGGCACAGCCTTGTATAAAAGGAATGACTTTATAAAAAACAACACCGGCAAGGAAAAAATCATATGCTCAAACAGGATTGCGTTTATGTGGCAGAACACAGCATTTTCCATGCTTTACGTATTGTTTTTGCTTGACAAATGACGGTTGTGCCGCTATACTGATAGCGTATTCAAGAAAAATTGCTTAGTCCTCACATGCTTGCTGATCAGGTTCGTTGATGGGCAAAGGCATGTGGGCTTTGTTTTTTATTGGGTACAAAATATTTATTTTCTATGGAGGTACCCAATGAATAAAGGTACTGTAAAATGGTTTAATCCAGAAAAGGGTTATGGATTTATTTCCAATGACGATGGCGGCGAAGATGTTTTCGTGCATTTTTCCGCAATCAATGCCGATGGCTTCAGGTCTCTCAGCGAAGGCCAGAAAGTCACCTTCGACATAGAGGTGGACCCGAAGAACAACAGCAAAGTCAGAGCAGTTAACGTCTGTATTGACTGATTAAAACAGCAAAAGAAGGGCGTGTCTCTCAGGTTTTGAAAACCTGTATTGAGACACGCCCATTTTTTATACGGTGATAATTTCAAATTTCCTTGCCCTCATGGCATCGATAAAGTCGCCGATGGTTTCCAGGCTTTTTTTAGTGCCTATGCCGCACAGGCGGGGTTGCTTGCCCGTGTGGTTGTCCGAGCCTGCGATTGCCGTCAGCCCGTATGCCTTAGCGTAGTACTCGGCCAGATTGTTTTCAAAGTCGCCCCGATTGGCATTGAGTATTTCCACCCCGTCCACCTTCCTTGGTACAAGCTGAATCACCGGTATATAGTGCTCCTCTCTGAAGGGGTGGGCATGGACCACATACGCCCCTTCTCCGCGGACAAGGTCGAGGTAGTCGTTTATGAAAAGCTTGTCTATATCCGGGTGCCGCAGCAGCCACTGCTTATCCAGGCCATAGGTGAGAAAATCTACCCCCATATAGGTGTATTCCCAGCCGAAAAATACTTTCAGGCCGATTTTCTCCCCCTGGGCCTTTGCCAGCTCATAGCCCCGGCAAAAAAGCTCTACCCGCTCCTCCCAGGGCAGGTTGGCGGGCACGGTGGTATTTCCGCCGAGAAAATGGTCGGTGACTATAATGCCGTCAAAGCCTGCGTTTTTATAAAAAACCGCCTGGGCGGCCGCCGGATTTCTCGCGCAGCGGCTCACCTCCGCGGTGTGAAGATGGGCCTCATAAAAATACATATGTGTTTCTCCTTGGACAGAATGCTGTTTTTGCAGTCTGTTTTATTTTTATTCATGTTTGACTGATTTCCAGGCCGTGTATTGGCCGGATGACGCTATTTATAATAACACATTATATTCGCTTAAACAATTATTACAAATAACGACCGAATATGACGATTAAGTCCATATAATTGTGTAAATCCGGCTGATAGGCACCCTGCTTGTGAAACAGAATGAAAAGTGGCAAACAGGCCGAAAATACTTTGATATGGAGTTGTATTACCGAAGTACTGAGAACAGGGACGCCGAAGACAATAACATTGACCGGCTAATGATCCCGGACGAATAACAAAGGAATAGGCCGGCGGAACGGAGCAATTAAGAAGAGCACATATTCCAGGATTCCGGGCTTACTTGTATGCGTAAGAATCACAGCATACGGGCGCAGCTTGCAATACAGCCATGCCTAAAATTTCGACTGACCTGACAATCTCAGACAACTATTTTGTTCGCCAAACATCCAGGAGTTTGTTTTGATCTTTAGCAGCGAATGCCTAAGGGTTCTGGAACGGCATGCCGGGGGAATTTACACAAAATTTGGACTTGACTGAAGTAGCTCAACGATAGAATTAAGGGTGAAATAATGAGGGCACAGATTATTGATATGGGGTGATGGGCGGTTAAAGGAAAACCCATGAGAACAAAGGGCGGACGGTTTATTGCCGTCCGCCCTTTAGAGCATCTTATCTCAGTTCATCTTTTTGCTGGGGTCAACCCAATCCAGGTCCTTTCTGGCCTTGGCGAAGCCCACGTCCTTCATGACGGGGGCGCCGTCAGCGGGCTTGGGCATGTTCTTCATCATTTCCTCCATTGCCTTGCGCTGGGCTTCCTCGGCCTCAGCTATTCTCTTCATGCCCTCGGGGCTGGAAAAGTCGATAATCTTCTGGAATTCGCGCCTTAGCATCTCTTCTGAGTTTTCATAGGGGACCACAAGAACCTGCTCGTTGACTATACCGTTCTTCAGCCACTCTGCCAGCTCAATGGGGTCCATGCCGGTGGCGTGGATGGATTTCAGAAAAGCTATAGTCTCTTCCGTGACGTTATATCCGGTGTTTCTCAGGTGTTCCGGACGGTATTTCTCCGCCTCGCCTATGTTGGAGTTTATATTTGCCGGGCACAGGACGGTGGCGCCGATTCCATAGGGTTTGAGAGCCTCATAGTAGCTGTAGAACAGGCTGTTGACAGCTGCCTTGGCCGCTGCGTACGGGGCATCGGTGGCAAAGCCCGAAAATGCGCCCATGGAGGAGGTGGCGGCAACGTGACAGTCGGTTTTTCCGGAATATGCCCTGATCATGCGGGGTACGAATATAACAAGACCGTTTACAACGGCGTTGAAGTTAACTCCCACTACCCAGTCATAGTCGTCAAATGTGGAGGCCTCCGCGGGTCCGAAGGAGTTGACTCCCGCCGTCTGTATGAAAAGGTGCGGGGGGCCGCCAAAAACCTCTTCAATTTTGTCCGCAGCCGCTATGTACTGCTCCCGGTCCATAAGGTCGACCCTGATGGCAAGAACATCCTCGGCCTTGGCGCCGCTGTAGGCCCTGATTTCTTCGACGGCCTTGTCGAGAGCGTCCTGGCGGATATCGCCGATGGCAACCCTCATGCCCTCTTTTGAAAACAGCTTGGCCTGGCCCAGTCCGGCGCCGGACGCGCCGCCGGTGATAAATGCAATTTTCCCGGCAAAATTCTTCATGTGTAATCTCCTTTGTTGTCTGTTATTTTATAATTATTAAAATTATAATCTGATGCTCAGCTGTAAGGTTTTTACCTGTCAAAAAGAGCAAATTCGCTCTTTTTGTAAACGTGTTTGCCAATACGGATTTGTTCAGCAGACATTAATGGAAGCATATCCTGGTTTTGAAACAATGAAAACATTCTACACGTAAAAGCCATTTTTAGCAATAGTCGATATATTATGTTCAATAAAAAGCCGGGCTGCCTGCTATCCGGAGCGAAAGCTTGGATAAAAGGCGGCCCGGCTGACGTTGCACTGGTTTACATTTTTTCAGGGACATCTACACCGATAATGTCCAGAAGGATTATCAGCATCCTGTGGGTGAGCTCAAGGAGGCCCAGCCAGGAGGCTCGTCGGGACTCATCGGCGCAGGTGAGAATCTTTGTTTCGCCATAGAATTTATTGAATACCGTGGCTATATCAAACAGGGATTCGCATATGACGTTGGGGGCCTTGTCGGCAAAGGCCCGGAGCATATTGTCCGCCACCCCGATAAGGGACAGCATCAAATCCCGCTCCGTATCCGTGGCGGGGGGCAGTATTTTGCCCGGTTTAAGGCTCTGCTCCCTGGCTTTAGACAATACGGAGTTTATCCGTACCGCGGTATATTGCAGATATGGCCCTGTTTTCCCGTCCGTGGCAAGAAAACGGTCCAGATCGAAAATATAGTCCTTGTTTCTGTGGTTTATAAGGTCTCCGATTTTCAGAGCCGCCATGCCCACCATCCGGGCAGCTTTGCGTTTTTCTTCCTCTTCTCCGATAACATCGGACTGGCATATCCGGTCATAGGCGCCGGAGGTGACGGTCTCAATCAAATCTGAAAGGCGCATAACGCCGCCCTCGCGGGTTTTGTAGGGCTTGCCGTCCTTGCCGTTCATGGTGCCGAAGCCTATGTGGATGCAGAGAGTGTCATCACCGATGATGCCCGCCAGGCCGGCACAGCGGAAAACCTGCTTAAAATGAAAGCTCTGGCGGTTGTCCACCACATACCATATCTCGTCCGGGTTCCAATCTCTCATACGCTGCAGCAGGGTTCCCAGATCGGTGGTACCATACAGGTCGCCGCCATCGGACTTGACTATGATCATCGGCGGCATGGGCTCCTTGTCCTCGGGCATGGAAACATCCACAATCAATGCCCCTTCCGATTCCTGCAGAAGCCCTTTTTCACGCAGGAGCTTTAAAACATCCTCAATATAGGGAGCCGCGTCACTTTCGCCGTACCAGTAGTCAAAGCTGACTCCGAGAATATCGTAGCTGCGCTTCAAATCGTCTACGGAGACCTGGCGTATTTGCTGCCAGAATTCATAGTAGCCCCTGGCTTTGTTCTGCAGCGCCACAGTTGCCGCCGCGGCCTCAGCCGCAAAGGCCTCATCCTCTTTCGCGCGGGCGGAGGCCTGGGGATATATGAAATTCATCTCGTCCACAGTCAGGGGCGGCTCTTCGGGATATTCGCCCGTAAAATCAGGATCAAAATAGACAAGGCCAGGCTTCTGCCGCCTGGTTTCGGCAATAACCAGCCCCATCTGCAGGCCCCAGTCTCCCAGGTGAACATCGCTTATCACCCTGTGGCCCAGGAATTTGGCAAGTTTATACAGGGCGTCCCCGATAATTGTGGAACGCAAATGGCCCACATGAAGGGGCTTTGCCACATTGGGGGCCCCGTAATCTATCACGATGGTTAAAGGCTGCATTTCAGGCAGCAGGAGCCGGCTGTCTGCCGCCATATCGTTTAGCAGTCCGGCCAAATAGCCCTCATCAAGACTCATGTTAATAAAGCCGGGAGCAGCTGCATCTACCATGGAAAACCTGCTGTCCGCCTTTAAAAGCTCTGCCACATCCCTTGCGATGGCAATGGGCGCTTTTTTATACTCCTTTGCCGCCGACATGGCTCCGTTGCATTGAAACTGACACAGGTCCGGCCGGTTTGATCCCGTAACATTTCCATATTCCCGACTGTATCCCGCCTTTTCAAACGCATCCGATACGATTTGGGTGAGCTGCTGTCTTATGTTCATAATCATTCCTCCGAAGTGTGCCGGCGTAATATTATAGTGTAACCGGATATATCTGCTTTCATAGCAGCTATAATATCATAAAAAGGGGAGGCTGTTCAACACAATCGGCCGATTGCCCGGGTTTTTGATGTGAGTAATTCTTGTATGACCATGTTCATATAATGTAATACATTGGGAACAAAACAGGGCGCAGGCGTCCGGAAAGGAAAGGAATTCAATGGATGTAATGGGTTTCACATCTGTGGCGGTACTGACTGTTATTTGTTATCTGGTGGCTGCGATAATAAAGACTACACCCCTTGACAGCAAGTGGCTGCCCATAATTTGCGGTGTCCTGGGCGCTATCCTTGGCGTTGTAGGCATGTATGTGATGCCGGATTATCCGGCCAAGGATATTTTGACAGCCATTGCCGTAGGGATTGTCAGCGGCCTGGCCGCCACAGGAACAAACCAGATATACAAGCAGTTGAAGGGCAAATAGCAAAAAGGGCTGTTGACAAACGACTTAAGTCAAGCCGTTTGCGGCAGCCCATAAGTTTTTTAAAAGCCTGTTGTTATCTCTTGCCGGTTGCGGACAAAACGTCCTCGATAAGGTCCTCCGCCTGGCGTTTGAGAGCGGGAGAGCCGGCCTTATTTGTTTTCGCCATGAATAAAAACTTTCTGGCAGTTGTGTAGTCCTCCAAAAAGAAGCACAGCTCCCCGATAATCAAACAAAGCTGCTGGTCAAGTCCGGGGTCGGTGTTAACATTTTGATATACGTACATATAGGCATCAAGGGATTGCTTGGCCAGCTTCTTCTCCATTGCCCCATCCTCGCAGTCATGATATATGCGCCTGAGCTTCATCAACAGCTTGGCAACCATCAGATGGTGTTTTCTGAAGCAAAGGGGAGCGCAGGCAACAGCGAGATAATGCCTGGCAAATACGCTGTCGATATTACTGCTGTCCAGTACCGAGGATAGCCCATTTTTATAGTTTTCCAATATTTTTGGAGGTTTCTTCGTTTTATCGGGAGTGTCGAAAGCCTCCGGCAGGGCGCTGTAGAAGCATTTTGTGCAGGTTACGATATCAAAGTATAAAGGCTCTACGCCTTTATAATATGTACGCAGATTCCGATCGGTATATTCTGCTTTAAGCTTTGAAAACCTGACTGCTGTGGCGGTAAACCTGTTCTTGCATAAAGGACAGACATGCTTTTTCTCCATCAGGAGCTCACGGTTCTGGCTATCCAGATTAAGAGCATAGCTCCCGTGTCCTTCAGGAAACAGTGATGAAACACCGCTGCCTGTTTCTTGGGCCGGAGCTTCAGCAGCCGGTTCGGCAGGCTCAGCCTTCCGTTTTTTGGTCCGGCGCGGAGGGGCGGGCGTTTCAATTTTCGCTGTGTCCACCTCATAAACCTCATGAGAGGAGCCCCGCGCCAGGTCCTTCATGATTTCAAAGGCCAGTTCAGGCTCCTTTTTTATAAACTTATGTATCATATCGATGCTGAGGGGCAGAGCGACAACTTCTTCCAGGGCAATGGCTGCCGCGGTGGGCTTTTTCCCAAAAAAGAGGGCTTCCTCTCCAAAGCGGCCTCCGGGCCTGATAATAACCATGGTATCACTGCTGTTATTATCCTTTTGCTCCTTCTTGCCTGCAGGTCCGGAGGCGGTATTGGCCATGGTTGTGCATACACTGCCCTTGAGTATGATAAACATGGTGCAGCTTTCGTCACCAGCCTGAACAAGGGCGGAGCCCTTTGAGTACTTTTTTACACATGAAAAGTCTTTAATAACGCTTATATCTATCAATGCTACAACCTCCTGATTAATTTTTCGGTTTATTAAAAAAAAATATTAGTCCCGACAGCAATTTATATCCTTGTTAAAACTGTGCTTTTTATTGACAAATTGACAATGGGCGGAAAGAGCCCTTTAACAATTGACATGGACGCGGGGATTTGATAAACTCAAATAAATCTGATACTCAAAAATACGGACAGAAATAACCGATATACGGAGGACAATATGAAAAGGATTAAAACACTGACCACAAGAAATCTGAAAAAGTCTGCGGAAAAGGGCGGATGCAGAGAGTGCCAGACATCCTGCCAGTCTGCAAGCAAAACCTCATGCAGCGTTGTTAACCAGCAATGCCAGCAGTATAAAAACAACTGATAATCTGCTTGATTGAGATACAGGTAAATAGCAGCTGGGTGCCGTTGAGGACCTTTATGCTGCGAAAAAGGCAGATATCGCTGCAGAACTGATTAACAGTCTTGCGGCGATTTTTATTTAATCTCTGAACGGGATGGGGCGTATGCCCGCAAGTCCGTTCAGGCAGTCAATCAAAGCATTTGTTCAGTGGAGATTATTTCGGCTAAAGGAAGCGACAAGTCAATGATACACCAGTATAAAAGCAACGGATATAACATAGTTCTGGATGTAAACAGCGGCTCAGTTCATGTGGTTGACGAGCTGGCCTACGATATTATCGCCTTATATGAAAACACCCCGGCAGATGACATAGTCTCTGCTATGATAGAAAAGTATAAGGAGAAGCCGGAGGTAACCCGGCAGGAGATACTTGATACTATATCCGATATCGAAACATTAAAAAAAGAAGGCACCCTCTTTGCCCGGGATGAGTTTCGTGCTCTAGCCGGGAGGGTTCAGGAACGCGAACCGGTGTTGAAGGCTCTTTGCCTTCATGTGGCCCATGACTGCAATATGGCCTGTAAATACTGTTTTGCCGGCAAAGGAAAGTATAAAGGCCAAAATCAGCTGATGAGCTTAAAGACAGGGAAGCGGGCCCTGGACTATCTCATATCCAATTCAGGCAACATTAAATACCTTGATGTGGACTTTTTCGGCGGGGAGCCCCTGATGAATTTTGAAGTGGTAAAAAAACTGGTGGAATACGGGCGAGATCTGGAGGCTGCGCATAATAAGAAGTTCCGCTTTACACTGACCACAAACGGCGTTCTTCTTGACGATGAAGTTATCAGGTTTGCCAATCGTGAGATGAGCAATGTGGTGCTCAGCCTGGATGGGCGCCGTGAAGTAAACGACCGTATGCGAGGCAGGGGGACATATGATCTTGTATTGCCGGGATTTAAACGGTTTGCCGAAAAAAGGGGAGACAGGGAATACTATGTGAGGGGCACATATACCCACTTCAACACTGATTTCGCCTCGGATATACTTCATATGGCCGACCTGGGCTTTGACCGGCTGGCTATGGAGCCGGTTGTGGCGCCCCCCACTGCGGAATACGCCCTGACGGAGGATGATCTGCCGGTGCTGCTAAGCGAATATGAAAGGCTGGGGGCTGAGATGGCGGAGCGAATGAAAAGGGGAGAGGGCTTTACATTCTATCATTTCATGATTGACCTTGAGGGAGGGCCATGTATATATAAGCGCGTTTCCGGCTGCGGAGTGGGAACGGAATATATGGCCGTCACACCGGAGGGGGAGCTGTATCCCTGCCACCAGTTCGTCGGCAACCCTGATTTTATACTGGGAAATATATATGATGGAGTGAAAAACAGAGATCTGGCGGAAGAATTCAGAAAATGCAATATATATTCAAGACCGGAGTGTGATGGCTGCTTTGCCAGGCTCTACTGCGGCGGCGGCTGCGCGGCAAACGCCTTTTACTCTGGGGGAGAAATCGGCGGAATATATGAGCTGGGCTGTATATTACACCGCAAAAGAATCGAAATAGCCATTATGCTCAAAGCCTGCCAAGCTTCTCTTGCAGGGGAGGGGCAGACCGGCGGGAATTCTCAGGCAGAATAAACTATCTCACCGTTTATAATGGTATATACGCACTGGGTAAAGGTCTCCATGGGATTTCCGTCAAATATGGCAATATCGGCGTCTTTTCCCTCCTCGATACTGCCTACGACAGAATCCGTGCCGCAGATTTGGGCGGCATGAATTGTTATTGACCTGAGGGCCGCTTCCACTCCCAGTCCCTCCTTGGCGGCCAGCCCCGCGCAGAGAGGGAGGGTTTGGATAAGAGTTACGGGATGGTCGGTAGTTATGGCCACCTTGACACCTGCCTTGCTGAGAAGCCCCGCCGTTTTAAAATCCATATACTGCACCTCTACCTTGGTGCGGGAGGCCAGACTGGGGCCGACTATCGCAGGGAAACCGGAGGCCTTTATCTCATCTATAATCAAGTGGCCTTCGGTACAGTGGTCCAGGGTCATTTTTAGGCCATAGAGCTTTGCAATGCGAATTGCGGTCTGAATATCATCCGCCCTGTGAACATGGGCTTTGAGAGGGATTTCCCTTTTGAAAACCGGAACCCAGCACTCAAACCTGTAGTCCCGGTCGAAGCTTTCACCGCTTCCGGCGGCCGCCTGCCTTTTGTCGAAATATCTCTTTGCCTCTAAAAGCTCTTCGCGAAGCATCGCGCCTATACTCATCCTGGAAGAGGGCATCAGATTGTTGTCGCCATAATTCGTTTTTGGGTTTTCACCGAAAGCTATCTTCATAGCCGCAGGCTCCAAAACCGTCATCTCATCGATGTTTCGGCCCCTTGTTTTTATAAAGGCGAATTGGCCACCCACAACATTGGAGCTTCCGGGGCCGACCATGACCGAGGTTATTCCGGCCTTGATGGCGCAGTGAAAGGCCGCATCCATCGGATTGATGGCATCAATGGCCTTCAGATAAGCGGTCAGAGGCTCGGATGTCTCATTGCTGTCGTCTCCGACGCTGCCGGTTTTTTCACCGGAAATGCCGATGTGGCTATGGGCGTCAATGAGGCCTGGCAGAACCCAAAGGCCGTCTGCATCAATTATCTCTCCGTCCTCATTTTCTCCGGGGTCTATGTGCCGGGAAACCTTTATTATTGACCTTCCCCTTGTCAATATGCAGCCCCTTTCAAAGCTCCTGCCCGCCATGGTAAGTATTTTCCCATTTCTGATCAGAATAATAAACACCTCCTGAGTGCTCGCTTTGTATATTTTATCCCGAACAGTGAATAATACTCTCAGCGGGAATACAGTGCATATAAGGCATTGTCATACCCTAAAGAATACCGCGCAGACGGTAAACATACCGCTTAGACGGTAAAAACCGCCGCAAGCAACGGAATGGAGGTTTTTTCTCAATGGGAAGCAACAGGAAGAACAGGAACAACCAGAACAATCGAAACAATCAGAACCAGAATAACCGGAACAATCAGAACGATCAAAACAACCAGAATAACCAGAGCAATCAAAGCAACAGAAACAGAAGCAACTGAGCGGTGTGAATACCCAAGAGCATCAAAAAACCGGATAATTCCGGTTTTTTGATGTTTCCATTGATAAGCCTGACTAAAGGGCTGCTTAGTGTAAAATTATAATTGGCAAAAATAAAGGAGGAATAGCAAAACCTATTCCCCCTGCATGCGAAACCTGTTAAGATGAGTTTGTAAACCAACATAAAAACAAGGAGATGCATGCAAGATG
>JAAYOP010000067.1 GCA_012520295.1 Clostridiales bacterium
CAGATTAAAGAATAATTATGGGGATTACTGTTCCTTTCATTTGTTAACATCATTAATTTCAGCAAGCTTTTCTGAACAATTTCCCTTGTTATGAAACTTGCCAACGTTTACTTGACACATACGCCGGGATTAATCCTATTGACAATTTTATACTTTCATGCTATATAAACTACAGAGGTTAGCGGCGCTGTAGGTTTATCACCTGCAGCGTTTGTTTATTATCTTCAGCTGCTATTATCGTTTTTTATGGCAAGGACAGTTCCTTGCAAGTATCTGTTACATTATGACGATTAAAACTATAAGAGATTTGGATTTACTCAGGTGTTTTATAACAGGGCAGAGTGGGGGAATTTATATGAACGAGATCAAGAGTTTGTTTGGAAGCATGGTCTTTAATGAAGAGGTAATGCGTGAAAGACTGCCGAAGGACGTCTACCTGGCGTTGAAAAAAACCATGGCACAGGGGACCCATTTGAAGCTGGAAGTGGCAAATCCCGTAGCCAATGCGATGAAAAACTGGGCTCTTGAAAAGGGAGCCACACACTACACTCACTGGTTCCAGCCTATGACAGGGATTACGGCTGAAAAGCACGACAGCTTTATTTCTCTTAACGGTGACGGAAAGGCGCTGACGGAGTTTTCAGGCAGAGAGCTTGTCAGAGGAGAGCCGGACGCCTCCAGCCTGCCCTCCGGAGGCCTTAGAGCCACCTTTGAGGCAAGGGGATATACTGCCTGGGATCCCACTTCTTATGCGTTCATAAAGGACAGGACACTCTGCATACCCACTGCTTTTTGTTCATACAGCGGACAGGCCCTGGATAAAAAGACACCTCTTCTCAGGTCAATGGAGGCCCTTGATACCCAGGCCAAGAGGATTCTCAAACTGTTTGGCAATAAGGGCGTAAAGCGTGTGTTCTCCACTGTAGGGTCGGAGCAGGAGTACTTTTTGATTGACAGGGAAATGTGGCTAAAAAGACTGGACCTTATATGCTGCGGCAGGACGCTGTTCGGAGCGAGACCGCCTAAGGGGCAGGAGATGGATGACCACTATTTCGGAGCAATAAAGCCCAGAGTATCGGCTTTTATGAAGGAGCTGGACGAGGAACTGTGGAAGCTGGGAGTGCCGGCCAAGACCGAGCATAATGAAACGGCACCGGGACAGCATGAGCTTGCCCCGATATATGAGACTACAAACATAGCAACGGACCACAATCAGATAACAATGGAGCTTATGAAGAGCATAGCAACTAAGCACGGTCTTGCCTGTCTTCTTCACGAAAAGCCTTTTGAAGGTGTAAACGGAAGTGGCAAGCACAATAATTGGTCCCTTTCCACGGATAAGGGAACTAATCTGCTTGAGCCCGGCGATACTCCATATGATAACCTGCAGTTTTTGCTTTTGCTGGTGGCCGTTATAAAGGCTGTGGACGACTATCAGGATTTGCTGCGGGCTTCGGTGGCAAGCGCAGGCAACGATCACAGACTGGGAGGAAATGAGGCGCCTCCCGCCGTCATATCGATTTTTCTCGGAGAAGAGCTGACCGAAATATTGGAAGCGATAGAAAACGGCTGCATGTACCATAGCAAGGAGAAGACCGATATGCAGATAGGTGCAAGTGTTCTTCCCCACTTTCCCAAGGATGTCACCGACAGAAACAGAACCTCACCCTTTGCCTTTACCGGTAACAAATTTGAGTTTCGTATGCTGGGTTCGGCTTCCTCAATAGCCGAGCCAAATATAGTGCTCAATACCATAGTTGCGGAAAGCCTCAGCGGATTTGCCGATATTTTAGAGGTTTCCAAGAACTTCGACAAGGATCTGACGGATATTATCCGAAACACCATAAGGGAACATAAAAGAATAATATTTAACGGCAACAACTATTCCGGGCAGTGGGCAAAGGAAGCGGAAAGAAGAGGGCTTCTCAATCTGAGCACCACAGTGGACGCCATTCCATACTTTATTCATCCCAAAAATATTGCCCTGTTTGAAAAGCATGGAGTGTTTACTGAGACGGAGCTTCACTCCAGATATGAAATCATGCTGGAGAACTACTGTAAAACCATATATATAGAGGCGATTACACTGCTGGATATGGTTAATAAGGGCGTAATTCCGTCGGTTATAAAATATCAGAATGAGCTCGCCGGGCTTATCTGCCGGAAAAAGGAGATAGGAAATCTCCCATCGGTGCTGGAGGAAAACCTGCTCTCCAGAATATCCGCACTGTCCCAATCGCTGGATAAATGGATTTATGAACTGGAAAGAAGCGTAAAAACAGCAAAGACAAACGGCAATTTGCTTGAAGCGGCCAGGTATTATTGCGATACGATATTAAAAAAGATGCGTCAACTGCGCATAGTTGTAGATGAGCTGGAGGCCAATATAGGAGTGGAATACTGGGCCTATCCCACATATGCGGACATGCTGTACAGCGTAAACTGAAGCTAAATCAAAATAGCCATTTAAAAGCCCGTACGGGCTTTTAAATGGCTATTTCCCCCTGTAAATAGCATTTTGTCCTGCCGCCGATTTCTACCCTGTCGCCCAGCTCCTCACAGAAAAGTGTGCCGCCGCGCTTTGAAAGCTGCCTGGCGGTCATTTTTGTTTTTCCAAGCCTCCTGCTCCAAAAGGGAATAAGGGTGCTGTGAGAGGAACCGGTTACGGGATCCTCCAAAATCCCCGCATTGGGGGCAAAAAACCTGGATACAAAATCACATTCCTTGCCCGGAGCCGTAACAATGACGGCAAATGCCATGGATATGCTGATTTCCCTGAGCATTTCAAAATCGGGCTGAAGTAATGCTACATTTTCCTCTTTTTCCACAAGGACCAGGAGATCCCTTGATAAATGGGTTTCCAAAACATTGCAGCCCATAGCTTTTTCTAATGATGGCGGTATCTCACAGGGCTCGGGTTTCCGGCGCGGGAAATTCATAGCAAAAATATCGCCGTTTTTCCTGACGGTGAGTGTTCCGCTCATGGTTTCAAATTCCACATTCCTGAGTTTAGGGCTTATTATGTTCATCATAACAAATGCTGTGGCCAATGTGGCATGGCCGCAAAGATCGATTTCCACCTCAGGTGTAAACCACCTGAGATGATACTTCCCGTCCTTTTTGAGCAGGAAGGCAGTTTCAGGCAGGTTGTTTTCATATGCGATTTTCTGCATGAGAGAAGTATCAAGCTCCCTTTCCTGCAGGCAAACACCGGCGGGATTTCCGCAAAACAGCTCATCGGCAAAGGCGTCTATAACGAAATAACGCATACTTATTTCACTCTCCGAAAAATTAAATATAATGCAAGGATTTTATCACTTCATCGGAATTTTTACCAGTGTAAGTTTGTTATCCCTGTGAAAAGTAAAAAAGGGCGATTACAGCCTTCATTAGCCAGCTTTGTGTTCAAAAACTATATTGCCGGGCCATCTCCAACTGATGACTTTCGTCAGGTCCACGCCGTATTCGGCGATATATTGCTTGTACTCCTTAGTGTAAAATTATAATTGGCAAAAATAAAGGAGGAATAGCAAAACCTATTCCCCCTGCATGCGAAACCTGTTAAGATGAGTTTGTAAACCAACATAAAAACAAGGAGATGCATGCAAGATGA
>JAAYOP010000068.1 GCA_012520295.1 Clostridiales bacterium
CAATTGCCAAATTGTTTACTTTTAGTATTTACTGGAGGATAAGGTGATATATTTTTATAATAAAAAGCATTTTACTTGACAAGCCAAAACTGTGATATATTATAGTTGCGTAAGTATTGGCATATTTAATGCCTGCTTGCACACAGGCAGTCAATCAATGCCTTTGAAACGGGTAAAACAGGTTTGTTTTGTCCGTCAAAAAGAGCAAATTTACTCAGTGGACATTATTTGTTCTGTTGCACAATGGGGCCGACCGCGCACAGGGCACAGACGGCCCCTATATGAAAGGCAGAGAGGCGAACGCACCCGCATAGCCAACGCTTTATCGGGAGCTTTCACACTCCACCTAGAGAATATTATGCCGCCGAAGCTTATAGGGTTACCCGGCAGCTTCGGCCCCTTATCAATAAATGGAGGTAAACCAATGATAAAAATCGCGCCCTCGATACTTTCAGCCGATTTTTCGCGGTTGGGAGAAGAAATAAAAAATATTGAGCAGGGCGGTGCTGACTACATCCATTTTGATGTTATGGACGGATTGTTTGTCCCCAATATATCAATAGGTATTCCTGTACTTGAATCCGTGAGAAAGATAACCCAGCTTGAGCTGGATGTCCATCTTATGATAGAAAGGCCAGTCAGGTATTTGGAGGCTTTCTCCAAGGCGGGCGCGGATATTATAAATATCCACATAGAGGCCGACTCAGAGGACGAGACCCTCAGGGCGCTGTCCATAATAAGAAAACTGGGAAAAAGGCCCGCCATCACGCTAAAGCCCGGCACACCTGCCGTGGACGCAGAGCCCTATATCCGGCTGGTGGACCTGGTACTGGTTATGACCGTTGAGCCCGGCTTTGGAGGCCAGAGCTTTATGCCTGATATGCTTCCGAAAATCAGGGAAATGCGAAAGCTAATAGACTCAAAAAATCCCGGCTGTGAGCTGCAGGTGGACGGGGGCATAAATCCTGAGACGGCACCCCTTTGTATAGAGGCGGGGGCGAATGTTCTGGTGGCGGGAAGTGATATATTCAAGTCAGAGGACAGGAAGAAGAGGATTGCCCTGCTTCGGGGAATAAATTGATAAGCTTTATCAGAAATACAGCAGTACTATAGATATGGAGGTAAATGCACTCGAAGTTTTTAAGACTGGCTTTGAGCAGCATTGATGTGGTTTATGAGCAGTTTTCCGGCCCCTCTGGAAAAGCTGGTAGAGCAGTTTGCTATGCTGCCCGGTGTGGGGAGCAAATCAGCCCAGCGCATGGCGTTTTATATTTTAAGTATGCCCGACGAGCAGGCAAAAGCCTTCGCAAACGCGATAGTTGAGGCTAAGAAAAAGGTACACAGATGTTCGATCTGCCAGAATCTGACGGATTTGGAGATGTGCTCAATCTGCACGGGCAGCAAGAGAGAAAAATCCATAATATGCGTAGTTTCCGACCCGAAGGACGTTTTGGCCATTGAGCGCTCCCGGGAGTACAACGGCCTGTATCATGTGCTTCATGGGGTGATTTCTCCAATGAATCATGTGGGGCCCGATGACATAGCGATCAAGGAGCTGTTGGACCGGGTTAAAAGCGGAGAGATCCAGGAGGTCATAATGGCCACCAATCCGGATACCGAGGGAGAGGCCACGGCCATGTATATCTCGCGACTTTTAAAGCCCCTGGGTATCAAGGTGACCCGCATTTCCTACGGTATCCCCGTTGGAAGCAACCTGGAGTTTGCCGATGATGCCACCCTTTATCGCGCCATCGAGGGCAGGCGGGAGATGTAGCCCGTCTGTTTCCGACTGTACTTTCCAGTAATCCTCACATATGAAAGGATACCGAAATATGGAAGCTGAAAAATTGACAATGGAAGTCCTGAGCGGGAAATACGGAGTCTGCAGGCTGGAAAAAGACAGTCCAATCCCCCAATGGGCGCTGAAGGGCGATTTTTTCTCCATAACAAAAACATCGGATGAGCTGTCCGTAGTATGCAGTGAAGGGAACATCCCCGGGGACATAAGGTGTGAAAAGGACTGGAAAATCCTGAAAATTCTGGGCCCGCTGGATTTTGCTCTGACCGGGATACTGGCGTCTGTCAGCGCCATACTGGCCCGGGCAGAGATCAGCATATTTGCATTATCTACCTATGACACGGACTATATACTTGTTAAGGACAAAGATGTTGTGAGGGCTATGGCGGAACTGAACTCAGAAGGGTATGACTTCATATCCTGATGTCGCCCTGACTGTTACTGTCTTAATATAAGGCACTCCCGGTAAGCCGTTCAGGCCTCATGGGGGTGCCTTTGGTTCTGATAGTATTTCTTGTTCCGGACCGGTTATATAATACCATCCCTGTCTTTAAAAATAATATAAAAGACATTTAAAAATCATTAAATGTTAAAATGGGTCAAATATCCTCGGTTTCCAGGGTAAACCCGCCTATGACCGCGTCCTCTCCCAACTCTATCTGCAGGCATTTTCTGCCCCGGGAGTCGATGACCTGCCTGACAGTCCCCAGCTCCTCAGGAGCTATGGATATATCGGCCGCCCCGGCGGTTATTTTAATGGATTTGGCGCCGGAGGGAACAATGCTGGCAGCCCTGAACTCGAAGCCTTCTTCCGCCTTGCGGTTAAAAGTCTCCTCCAGTTTATCAAGGTTTTGGAGGCCGCATTCGGAAAAAATGTCCCGGAGCTCATGAACGCCCAGCCTCACGGGGCTGCCGGTTTCCTCCTGTGCTTCCAGTCTCTCGTTAATAACGGAATATATGTCTCTGATAATCTGGGGCTTTATTTTCTCACCGTTGACTTCCCGGATGATTTCTTCAAATTTCTCCTGCTCTTCTTTTGCTGTGGGCTCAAAGCCGCAGCACAGCACATCGCTCAAAAGAGCCTCATTTCTTAGATTTGCCTTTGAGGTATAATAAACTACCTTGTTCACATCGGCGTAGTTGTCGCTGAAGGCGGGGAACATAAAGCCGTCTATGGGAGAAGGGAAGCCTATGGTCCTGTTCAGAGATGAGCTTATTTCAAGTCTTTTGTTGGAGTAGTCATAATAGATGTTTCTTTTTGCCGCTTCGGCCTTGTTTACCGAGCACATTATGAAGGAAAACCCATAGGTTGTCTCGTCAAATACGTCAAGTGGCACTTCTTGGCCATCTCTGCCCTTTTTTCCGGCAGGCTTGTTGTATTTACACTTTAAAAAGGAAATCATCACATCGGAATCATAGGCAAAGCTCTCCGTCATTGCCTCGATTAATTTGTCGCAGCTGTCGGCAAATGCCTCCCCGTCCGAGTTGAGAAGCTCCAGGCACAGCGCCTGGCCTTTGTTTTCCTGTTCATCACGGTCAAAGGACAGCTCAAATAATTTAGAGTTTAAACTTCCTGTCAGAAGCTTTTTAAAATTGTCAAGATAGATTTCCTTTTCAGCCTCGTCCCTCATATCCGGCGACGTCAGCTCGGCATGAACTGTTTTATGACTGTCTCTATTTATGTAAACCATATAAAGCTGTTCCAGCTTCAGATAGACACTGTCAAGCTTGAATTGTTTTCTGAGTGCCGCAAAGTCTTTTTTATTCATTAGTCGATATTTCCTCCTGAAAAAATGATATAGGAAATATACTATTAATCCGTTTTGATTTCAATAGCTTCAAAAAACTTTGTAAAATAATAAAAAAATGTACAATAGTGCCTGTCAAATATAAAGGGTGTAAGTCTGTGAAAAGAGAAATATATGATTGTATTGAGAGGTTTATGCTGGAGTGCATGATCGACAAGCGCCCACGATCGGGAGCATGTGTACCGGGTTTTATATGGGGCTCTGGACATAGCCTCATATGGAAAGTCGCCTGATATGGACGTACTTGTCACCGCCTGCCATTTGCACGATATAGGAAGAGCGGCCCAGAATCAAGACCCTGAAATATGTCATGCCGACTACGGCTCCGAAATGGCATTTAATTTTTTAATGAAAAGCGGGTTTGAGACCGGCTTTGCCGGGCATGTGAAGGATTGTATTTTTTCTCACAGATATAGGGGGGAGAATCCTCCGGAAACTTTGGAGGCTAAAATTCTTTTCGATGCCGACAAGCTGGATGCGGCAGGGGCAATAGGCGTCGCCAGGACTCCGCTCTATCAGGGGAATATCTGGACGGGACTGTATTGCGTGGACGAAAACAATAGGGTTTTGGACGGAACGGGGGACAGGGACCCGTCCTTTATGGGGGAATATAATTTCAAGCTGAAAAAAGCGTATGACAGGTTTTATACCAGGAGAGGCTATGAGCCGGCAATGCAAAGGCAGGCAACGGTCAAAGCATTTTATGAAAGCCCTGCTATATGAGGCAAAAAGCACAGTTGACAGGGGACTGGAGCTGTTGGATGCCGTTTTTGAAGGGTAGACGGGACGCTCATAAAAACGTTTTGGCTCCTATAATGCCTGTTGCAGCACAATGAATTTACAGCAGTGTCCGAAAATCCATATATCGAATAATGGAAAATCAAAAACACAAAATAAAAGCCCCGCCGAACATGTTCGGCGGGGCTTTTATTTTGGCACGCCCGGAGGGACTCGAACCCCCAACTTTCAGAACCGGAATCTGACGCTCTATCCGTTGAACTACGGGCGCGTATTGTATTGCGCTGTGCTCTATGACGCTATGTTTATTATAATCGCAACAGATAGATTATAGTATAAAGCAATACCTTTTTCAAGCTTTAAAATTATCAGACTCTGCGGTTGTCAAACATATGGTCCATTTTTTTAGGAAGTCTGTCAATGGTAAGTAGTAGTAGCGCTGTGGGAAGCGTTGAAAAGTCTAACGCACCTTTTCAATGCTTTCCATAGCTGTTGGACAA
>JAAYOP010000069.1 GCA_012520295.1 Clostridiales bacterium
CCTGACTCCTTTTTCATTCATGCCATATCCCTCCGTATCTATAAACAGCAATAAAGGCAGTTAATGTTTATTATAAAGCACTTTATAATTTTTGTATACAAATACTTTGTTTATAGATATATCATAAAGAATCTTTATCTAAAAAGACGAGGAAATTGCTGCATTATGCAAACAATAGACCCAAATGGAATTTATGGGACAGCCAGGGAAATACTATAAATAGCCGGTTATCGGCGTAATAATGCTACTAAGCTTTTTAGCGCAACCGCTTTTGTGGCTATGGCATTAGCTCGGAAATATGCAAACAGCCGGAAATGTCTTAAAATCTTATGCCGGTGATTTGCTTAAAAACGGAGTTTACAAAGTGGCTAATTTGTATTGCACATGTCCCAGAAAGTGTATAAGACACGGTAAATGCAAAGAGTGCAGGGCGTTTAAAAAGAAGAAAAAAATGCTCCCCCATTGCGAAAGAAAAAAGAAATCCAAGGCTTAGGAGAAAAAGCAACAGGAGTATGGTTTTACCAGAAATATCATATTAAAGAGCAGGTTTTTGTAGACATTCATATAAGAGTGTTATAGAATAAGATTAATTATTAATAACAATTCTTTAAAACAGTTATTAAAATGAAGAGCGCCATCTCCGGATACAGGCGGTCGTGAAAAAGGGAGGTTTATGGCCCGTGAAAAAGAGAATAAAAAATAATGTTTATTGGGTAGGCAAGGTGGACTGGGAGCTTAGAAAGTTCCATGGTGATGAGTACTCAACCCACAAGGGGTCCACATATAATTCATACCTGATACAGGAAGAAAAGACCGTTCTTATCGACACGGTCTGGAGTCCTTTCGCCCAAGAGTTTGTTAAAAACCTGTCGGAAGAAACGGAGATAAAGAAAATAGACTATATTATCGCAAACCATGGCGAAGTGGACCACAGCGGTGCGCTGCCGGCCTTGCTTGAGCATATACCCGATGTGCCGGTTTACTGCACGGCAAACGCAGTTAAATCCCTTAAAGGGCAATTCCACAGGGACTGGAATTTTCAGGTTGTAAAGACCGGCGATAAGCTGGATATAGGCAATGGCAAGGAACTGATATTTGTCGAGATGCAGATGCTGCACTGGCCGGACAGCATGGCCACATATATGACCGGAGATAATATCCTTTTCAGCAACGATGCCTTTGGCCAGCACCTGGCGACTGAAGAACTCTTCAATGACCTGGCGGATCAATGTGAGCTGTTTGGCGAGTCAATAAAGTACTATGCAAACATTTTAAATCCCTTCAGCGGGATTTTGAAGAAGAAGCTGGGGGAGATACTGGCGCTGAATTTGGATATTGATATAATAGCCACAAGTCACGGCGTTGTCTGGCGGGATAATCCGATGCAGATAGTAGAGAAATATTCACAGTGGTGCGATGACTATCAGGAAAACCAGATATCGGTCCTATATGACACCATGTGGGGAGGCACAAAGAGGCTGGCTGAAAGAATAGCCGAAGGAATATCCATGGAGGATCCGGAGGTTAAGGTCAAGGTTATTAATTTAGCAAAAACAGACGTAAATGATGCCATTACCGAGGTTTTCAAATCCAAGTCGGTGGTTATAGGTTCTCCCACAATAAATAGGAGCATATTGCATTCGGTGGCAGGATTTATCAATCTGATGGGAGGTTTGGGATTTAAGAAAAAGAAAGCTGCTGCCTTTGGCTGCTACGGCTGGAGCGGAGAATCCGTAAAGCACATATGCGAGTCTTTGGAAAAGGCAGGTTTTCAGGTGATTGACGAAGGCTTTAAAAATACCTGGAATCCCAACGATGACCGACAGCGTGACGCCATAGAATACGGCAGGAAAATAGCAAAAGCCTGACACAAAATGGCGCAACATACCATAAATAACCGTTTGCGACAAAGCAGACGGTTTTTTAATGCTTATATTTTCAAAATATAGCGGAACTTGATTAAGCTGTAGGAAAAAATTACGATATTATGTATAGAGAGTTTAAGATATAGAGGTGTATAGAGTTGAAACCTTTGAGGGCATTATTAAGCAGAACAATCAGTATCCGTTATTTTTTTATGTCATTTATCACCGCAGTTTTTTCCATTGTAATATTAGCGGGCGTATACACAGGTAGCTTTAGCAACCTGGTCATTACGGTGATTTTGGTGGTAAATGTGCTTGTTTTGATTGTGCTGGCGTTTGTTTTTTCCGGCAAGATAAACAGGCTTTTAAATCGTCCTATAAATGCGGTAATAAAAGCAGTTGGGGCGCTTGCCGAGGGGGATGTGGATGTTGATCTTCCGGATGGAGTGCCCGGTGATATGGGAAAGCTTATAAGGTCGGTGCGTACCCTATCGGAAAATATACGCCAGCAGGCTCATGTGGCCGACAGGATAGCAGCCGGAGACCTGACAGTTATGGTTCCGATCAGGTCAGAATACGATATTCTCGGTAAAAAGCTTTACGCTCTTATTAAGAAGAATAACAGACTGCTGCGTGAAATAAACAGCTGCGCTGAGCAGGTTTCATCCGGAGCCAAGAGCATAGCGGAATCCAGCCAGTATCTTGCGCAGGGCGCGCAGGAGCAGTCAGCCTCTATTGTAGAGATTACCGCCACCATTGACGAAATTGCCGATAGGACAAAAAGAAATGCAGATAAAGCCGGGGATGTCAATGCGCAGGTGGTAAATGCGCGGGATGAGGCTACACGTGGAAATGAAAGAATTCAAAAAATGCTGGTATCTATGGAAAACATAAAAACCGCGTCAGAGAATATAGCAAAGATAATAAGTGTTATAGAGAGTATCGCATTCCAGACAAATATTCTTGCCCTTAATGCTGCAATAGAGGCTGCCAGAGCGGGAATTCACGGAAAAGGCTTTGCGGTAGTGGCAGATCAGGTTAAGAGCCTGGCCGGCAAATCGTCTATGGCAGCAAAGGAAATAGCGGAAATTATACAGGATTGTACCAACAGGGTAAGCGAGGGTATGACTGACGCGTTGACAACGGCGGATGATCTCAAAAGGATAACTGAAGGGGTAGAAAATGTAACCGAGCTGATAAATGAGATAGCTATGGCAACCACAGAGCAGGCGGAGGGCCTTGAACAGGTAAGAGTCGCCATATCTCAGGTCTCAACGGTAGTTCAGTCGAATACTGCAACTTCCGAGGAAGCCGCCGCTTCCAGCCAGGAGCTTGCAGGACAGGCTGCTCTGTTAATGAGTATGGTCGATAAATATCAGCTGGAGGATGCCTCCCTGGGCGGAAAACAGGAGCGTGTATATGTAGGCAGCGCCAGCTGATTTCGAAGCTTTAAATGGTTATACAGAATGTTCAAATCTGTATAAGGATCAGGGGGAGAAGCCGATTAGCTAAATGGAGCTAATCAGCTTCTCCCCCTGTTGCAAACAACCCTTGTGTAAGGTATTAGATCTTTGCTATCTTTGTACAAATATGTTCAATATTCACTTTCGACTACATTTGCAGCGAAGGTATTTAATGCCTGTGTGCAGAGCAATTGATTTGCGGCGTATGCCCGCAAATCAAATCAGCCAGTCAATCCAATGCATAATGCGAAAGCATTTGTTAAGTGGACATTATTCATCCTCTTTGTTTAACCCAGCATAGAGATAAACCCTGGGTCCGGCTGGCAATTATTACAGCCGGACCCAGGGTTATGGCTAGAACATTAAAGAATGTACAAACTTAAAATGTACAAATATTTAAAGTATAAGGCGGGAGTTAGTTTTTGAACACTCAGTCAAAGGACAACTCCGTGCGACCTATGAGATCGTTCTGAAGCTCACGGCTGAGCTCTACAAAATATGCGCTGTAGCCGGCTATACGAACAAGCAGGTTCTGATACTTTTCCGGATTCTTTTGAGCGTCTATCAGAGTTTCCCTGCCGACAATACTAAACTGGCTTTGCATACCCTTGTTTTTAAAATAGGTATCCATCAGGCCTATCAGATTTTCCAGGCCGGTTTCTCCTGATACTGCCGTGGGAGAGAACTTCCAGTTCAAAATTATGCCGTTTCCAATTCTGGCATGATCCAGCTTGGCAACGGAGTTTGCCACAGCAGTGGGGCCGCGCCTGTCATGGGAGCCTGCCTGCGTATGAACGGGGCCCATGCAGTCGGATACGGGCTCATATGCACGCCGGCCGTCAGGTGTTGCCGCCACATATGTACCGTGCATAACATTATTTGTAACAGAGAACACACCGGGCATATACTCCCCGCCGTGGGGGGTAGGACGGTGCTCAATGTTCTTGCAGTATGTGGCCATTACAAACCTGGCGATATCGTCGGCATAATCATCGTCATTTCCGTAATGATGCATCTTATCGCTGTTAACAAGAGCATACAGTGGCTCATAGCCCTCCCAATTCGCCTTAAGTGCGCGGAGCAGCTTGTCGCCGGAGCAGCGTTTTTCATCAAAAACAAGCTGCTTTATGACCGACAGGCTGTCGGCAACAGTTCCTATACCTACACCCTGAGGACCGCTATGGTTGTATTTTGCACCTCCGGCCGTCACATCCACGCCCTTTTCAATACAATCGTCAATGAGAAGGGATAAATATGGCAGGGGCTTGAGTCTTTGCTGTACAATATCGATTTTATTTATACATGAAACCATCAGATCGCACCAGTATTTCATCTGGCGTTCAAAAGCTTCTTTTAGCTCTTCAAAGCTTTTATAGGTCTCAAGGCTTCCGGTGTTTATTCCCAGCTGTCTTCCGGCGCCCGCACAAATACTGTAGCGAGGGCAGTGTTTTGAACAATCAAGACAGCGTCCTCCGTTAATTGTCAATTCTAGAACTTTTGCCAGATTGAAAGAGCCAGAATCGTGCATACCATATGTCTTGCCGGGGATGCAGGGCTCAACACAGCCTATGCCCACATAGTTTCGGGCCTCTCTGAGTGGCTTGCCGTAATTCATAAGAGCTTGAATCATAGGACCGTCGTTAAAAATCTTAGGTTCGCCCGTACCAATCCTAATGACATTGAAGGTTTTTACCTTGAATTCCCAGGGGGAGCCATCGTGGAGGCGAACTCCCATCCAGGGGTTTGGTATGCGTGTATGGGCATGGGCATCCAAAACCATATAGCTCAGATCGTTTGTGATATCCATGCCGTTTTCATCGACCCCGCCCACATCAAGAGCAGTACCGCCCATGATAGTACCGCTGGAGAAAAATATCGCGCTGGAGTCTCTTATTTTCCTAAGCTGGTGTATTTTGATGAAGGAATATTCTATCAGTTCCTGTATGAACTCTCGTGTAAAAGTTCCGTTTTCGATATCGGCTTTGTAGAAGGGATGGAAAAGCTGGTCAAAACGACCGTATGTAACAGAATGTCCGTTGCTCTCTATTATTATAATATTTGTGGCTATATGCCAAAGCTGTATTGCTTCCCAAAAATCTCTCGGCGTGTCCTCGGCTACCCGCAGGCAGTTTGAAGAAATCCGCTGAAGCTCCGCTCTGCGTTTGGGATTCTGCTCTTTTTTGGCCATTTTGGCGGCAAGCTCGCCATATCTTCTTATGTATGTTGAAGCTCCCTCCAGAACTATCAGCTCTGCGGTGTAAAATTCCTTTTTTGCCACATCGGCAGGAGCTGTAGTGTCCAGCTTTGCCATTGCAGCCTCAATATTGCGGCGTATACCGCCGAAGCCCAACTTGAACAGCTTTTCATAGTTAGCGCAGACATGGCCTACACCCGCATATACAAACAGGGCATCCAGTATTACACCCTTTCCCAGGTGGTTACCCTTTTTCTCCTCCTCGTCATAGGCGGCTATAACCCCTTCGGATACGGTCTTGTTTTTCCAGAATGAACGGATGCCCAGCAAATCCTGCTTTGTTTTTTCATCAATAACATAGCGGTCATTTTTTCTTTGCTCCAAAGGCTTATTTTCTATTTCGTCGCATAACCAGTCAATGGAAAACTCGGGATATACCGGCGCGCTGTTAGGTGGCGCAGCCAGCTCACCTACAATGAGTTCATCAGGCCAGATATGGATATCGACTCTTTGCAGAACCTCCCTCAGGGTGAGCGCACATTTGATATTCTGAGGATATGCGGCGTATTTTTCATAACACTCGGTCACAATTAAAGCTCTCTGGGAATCTGCTGTGGAATCCAGGTTTTTCAGCCATTTCAGAGCTTTGTTTATCCTCGGAAACGGAGAAGGGCTTTCCGTAAGTCCCGATACTCCTACTCCCCACACCTTGTCATATGGCTCTATAGCCAACGGAGCGGTTGAATTAATTCTGTCTGTATTGTTCATTTATTTGCACCACCCATATTAATATTTTCGGGAAAAGACATATATTTGTTCAAAAGTGCGTTCAAATATTCAAAAACTCCTGATTTGCAGTATACAGGCTTATTGAGTGCCTTGCCATATACAATATTTTAACATAAACGCTGCAATTCCGCCACAGTTAATTGGTAAGTGCTTTAGAAAATATATATTTGCGTATTCCCATTTATTGTGATATAAAATCTGTGTAAAACTAATTAATGTCCACTGAACAGATGCGTTGATTGGCTGACTGTGAGCAAGGTTTATGCC
>JAAYOP010000070.1 GCA_012520295.1 Clostridiales bacterium
GCGCCGCCATAACCGCCCTTTCCGTATCCGGCTTCAACTGCATATCCTTTTCCTTTTACGGTTTTTTGCCCAGGGCTAAAAATGATATAGTCCGGGTACTGGAACGGACAAAAACGGAATACTCGCCGGTAACGGTTTTTTACCAGTCCCCTAAAAGGATTATTTCCACCTTTGAAATAATGGCCGATACCATACCCTCATATGATATCTGCCTTTGCAACGACTTGACTAAGCTCCATGAGCGAATCTACAGGGGCAGGCCCAGGGAGATTCTCAATGAGCTGAGAGCAAACGAAAAAGCAGACAAGGGCGAATACACCATAGTCCTGTCCCGCTCCGTGGCTCCCGAGGAGAATTCCCCTGAGGATTTGTCCCATGAAGCCCGGATTGTTGATGTCATGCTCAAGGAGGGCTGCACCGTGAAGGAAGCAGTTTCCCTGCTGGCGGAAAGGACGAAAAACCCAAAAAAGGAGCTTTACGCTGCCTCTCTGAGGCTCAGAAAGCTTTTTGCCTCTTCGCCTTCGGATTACTGAATTTTCAAAAAGAGCTGCCGCAAACGCTCCGGCTTCAGCGTTTACGGCAGCTTTCAGGTTTTATGCTTTTTGCTTAGAACGGCCCTGCCTAATCCTCTTGGTAGCCGTCCCCCAGCATATCCATTGTTCTCAGGCTACGGTTTCTGGACGGGTCGTATTTCTGCCAGTATATCGCCTCTTCGTTGTACTTGGTGGCGGGGCTTTTGGCCCTGACCGGGTACCCGAAATACACCACGCTCATCACATGAATATCCTCCGGAATATTAAACAGCTTCCGGACAGCCTCCCTGTCGAACATGCCTACCCATACAGAGCCCATTCCCATGGCAGCGGCGGCAATCATCATATTCTCCACCGCCGCACTGCAGTCTATCTTCCAGTCGCTGCCCTCCCAGGGAATGTTCTTTGTATTTGCACATACGATCATGGCTACAGGAGCATTATACCTGGGAGCCTTTTCTTCCAGCTTTTTGATCAGTTCCTTTTCAGTCACAACAATAAACTCCCAGGGCTGCAGATTGCACGCCGACGGCGCTGCCATCCCGGCTTTAAGAAGTTTTATAATTTTCTCCTTCTCCACTTCCCTGTCCCCATACTTACGTATGCTCCTTCTGGCGAAAATAGCCTCGAATACTTTTTCCTCCAAGATTTCTCCTCCTTTTTTATAACAGCAAAGCTGTTTTATTTCACATCAGTACAGGTCTCTGAAGCAGCCCCCTCTATTACAAGTACAAATTCGCCCGCGGCAGGATTTTTATCATAAAAGCGGGCAGCCTCCGCCAGAGTAGTCACCTGTCTGTCCTCCCCCGGCTTTGTCATGTCCTTTAGCAGCACGGCATTTCTGTCTCCCCAGCAGTCCAGCATGTCCCCCAGAGTAAACTTCAGCTTTTGGGGGGCCTCATAAAAAACCATTGTTCTTTTTTCATCTCTCAGCTCACTTAAGCGCCGCAGCCTGCGTAGCCGCGATCTTGACAGAAAGCCTTCAAATACAAATCTGCCCGTACCAAGGCCGGAGGCGGCCAGAGCTGCTATCGCCGCGCAGGGGCCGGGCAAGCTTACAATATCTATGCCAGCCTTTGAGCATAGCCTCACAATATATTCCCCCGGGTCGCTGATCGCGGGGGTTCCCGCATCGCACACAAGGGCACAGCTCTCCCCCTTCATAATTCTGGAAAGGATTTCTCTCCCCCTCTTCTCGACTCCCCGCCCATAGCAGGCCAGCACGGGCTTAGATATGGAAAGGCGCTTCAAAAGCTGCTCAGTGACGCTCTTATGCTCGGCGGCTATGAAATCGGCCCTCTCAAGAGTCTTTACGCATCGAAAAGATATATCCTCAATATTTCCTATAGGTGTGGGCACCAGATACAGCACTCCCGGCATCATTGACATCCTCCCGCCGGTTCACCGGCACCCTGGCCTGATTTTCTTCTGTAAATCCTCCGAACCTCCGGACTTTCACCGCCCTTATCGTCCAGCAGGATGAGGGGAGGCTCAATAATCAGGCCCGGATTTCCTCCCCTTCTGCCCTCCACAAGTACCAGCGAGGGGGCGCTGCCGGCCTTGTTTTGAACCATTCGCAGCCTTTTAGGCTCAATACCATGCTCGGTCATGGTATAAAAGAGCCGGGCCAGTCTCTCCGGCCTGTAAACAAGCGCAAAGCGTCCGCCCCACCTGAGCGCGTACGCCGCCGCCTTAACCACATCCTCAACAGAGCATGCCCGCTCATCCCTTGCCCTGGCAATACTCTCTATTTCGGAGGATTTGCCGCTGTTTATCGGAAAATACGGAGGGTTTGATATGACCAGATCATAAAAACCCGCGGCCAGAAGCTCCCTGTGCCGCCTTATATCCCCATGGATAAGACGGACACCCGCTCCGTTATGCTCAAAATTTTTCTTTGCCAGCTTCACGGCAGCCTCTGAAATCTCAACGGCGTCTATTTTCAGTTCCTTTTGCCGCTCCAGCAGCAAAACCGGGATTATCCCTGCCCCGCTGCCCAAGTCACACACGGTTTGGACTCTTTTCAGATTTGCAAAGTGGGACAGAAGTACCGAATCCGAGCCCAGCTTAAACACGCCCTCTTCCTGAAAAAAACCGGGCCCTCCCGGCCATAATTCATCGAAGCTGCCCATATACATTCCCTTCCTTTTCCATACTTTGCTTGAAAAATCAATAATGCATAATCAATAAAGTATATAATAAAAGTCCGGAACCAATCGGGCCCGGACTTTTATTATATACTTTAATCTTCCTGTGCAATAGCGTCGCTCGGGCAATTGGCCTCGCATGTACCGCAGTCTACACACTCGTCAGCATCAATGGTGTATACTCCATTTTCCTCTGAAATGCAATCAACCGGGCAACTTTCTTTGCATTCACCGCAGCTTGTGCACTTATCATTATCAATCTTATATGCCATATATATGTACACCTCCTACACATGATATTCAATTTTATCATGGATTAATAAAAAATCAATGTTTTTTATTAAATACTCACATTCAGTCGAAAATTGCCCCATCGGTTTTATTTCCCTCCTTTGATTTGCTTCACAGTCTTCCGGTTAGAATAATACTGCCGCCGTTTATAATTAGATTTATGACCGTTATAATCCGAAGAAAATAAAAGAAAATGTAAGAAATAATGAGCTACATCAAGTTAAATCGAAAAATGCAGGAACGGATGGTCAGGAAAGGTCAAATCCGCCGTTGCGGTAAAACCTTACATATTCTATGATAAGGTCAGATAAGGTCAAACTCGCATTTTAGCGCGTTGCAGTAAATAAACAGAGAAGGTGATAGTGTGGGCATCAGCGATATGATAGCCAGATTTATTACTGAAATGCTTGAGGAGGCAAACGGAATTGCTGAGCTGCAGAGAGCAGAGCTGGCAGCTCGTTTCAACTGCGTTCCCAGTCAGATTAATTATGTCATTTCGACCAGATTTTCACCGGAACACGGCTATATTGTGGAAAGCCGCCGTGGGGGCGGAGGATATATTCGCATAAAAAGAGTCAAGGGACCGCAAAAACAAAGGATTATGCACATCGTCAATGCCATTGGCAACCAAATAGACACTGCTTCCGCATCGGCTTTTGTCACAAATGCCTATAACAGCGGACTGATCAGCCGGAACGTGGCAAAGCTGATTATGGCCGCCGTCAGCGACAACGCTCTCAGGCCTCTTCAGGGGGAGCAAAGGGACGAGGTGCGGGCTAACCTACTTAAACACCTGCTGATTTACACGAATTCTTGAATAACATACACTGAAAGAAAGGTTGATCTTTCTTAGACAACATGGACGGTGATAAAAATGCTATGTCAGAACTGCGGAAACCATGAGGCGGACTTTCACTTCAACTCCAACATAAACGGTGATATCACGGAACTGCACCTGTGTTCCGAGTGCGCCTCCAAACTGGGCGCCAGCAGCCAGTATTTATTCCCCCAGGCCGATTACCTGAATACCATTTTATCCGATCTTCTTGGCGCTTCCTATAAAAAGGTCAGTGATACCAAGCGCTGCCCCCTGTGCGGTGCCTCCGAGAAAAACATCATCAACACTGGAAAGGTCGGGTGCGCCCAGTGCTATGAAACATTCTCGGACATGCTAATTCCCTATATCAAAAGAATACACGGAAACACCACTCACTGCGGAAAAGCGCCTTCCACGGCAGGTCCCGAAATAAAGCTGCGCAGGGACATTGAAAGGCTAAAGCGTGAACTTGAGGCGGCAGTAGCTGCCGAAGAATATGAAAATGCCGCTGTGCTGCGAGACAGAATAAGGGAATTGGAAGGAGGTCTCAGCTAATGAAATGGTATGAAAAGGACGGGGAGCTTGGCGACATTGCTGTTTCCACCCGCGTCCGGCTGGCGAGAAACCTAAAGGACTACCCATTCCCCGGAAGAATGAGCCAGCAGCAGGAGAACGAGGTTTTGCACAGTGTATCCTCCTATCTGATCTCCAGCGCGGGAGGTACTACATTTCGTTTTCTGGAGCTGAAAAACCTTGACCGGATTACAATCGGCTCCTTAGTGGAAAGACACCTGATATCTCCGGAGCTTGCCGGAAAAAACGGGGGCGGGGTTGTTCTCTCCGGCGATGACAGCGTGAGCATCATGATAAATGAGGAAGACCACCTTCGCATACAGTCTATACTCAGCGGCCTGCGCCTCGGTCAGTGCCTGGAGACGGTAAACAGACTTGACGATCTTCTTGACGGCAATTTCAAATATGCCTGGAGTGACCAGCTGGGCTATCTCACCCACTGCCCTACAAACCTGGGTACAGGTCTGCGAGCCAGTTTGATGCTCCACCTGCCTGCGCACACGGAAACAGGCGAAATCCGCCGTCTTCTGCCGAACCTGGGAAAGCTGGGATTTACAGTCAGGGGCCTGTACGGTGAGGGCACCAAGGCATCCGGCTCGCTGTACCAGCTTTCAAATCAGATGACCCTGGGTCTGTCCGAGCAGGAGGCAATTGAAAGACTGGATGAAGTGGTCAGAAGCACTATTGAGCGTGAAAAAAACCTCAGAAACGTTATGATGGAGAAAAACCCGATATTTTTAGAGGATCGAATCTGGAGGGCATACGGAATACTTTCAAATGCCAGACGTATATCAAGCGGAGAGGCTATGAAGCTGATTTCCGATATCAGAATGGGAGTATCAATCGGCATTTTGAAGGACATTTCTATATCGGAGCTAAACAAACTGATATGCAATATCCAGACAAACTGTATCATCAGCGCGGCAGGAAAACCTCTCACCGACGTTGAACGTGACACTGAAAGAGCTGAGCTTATAAGGCAAGCTCTAAAACCGACAAATTAGCAGCGATACTTATCAGGCGCCCACCGGCGCAGAAAGGATGGTTATGAATATGGGATATGAAGACAGATTTACAGAAGGCGTTAAAAACGTCTTAAATATGGCATACACAACGGCTGCCGAGCTGGGACACAGCTATGTGGGCAGTGAGCACATTTTAGTTGGGCTGGCCCGTGAAAGTAGCGGTACGGCAGCAAAAACTTTGAAAAACTATGGTATGTCGGCGGAGAAAATACAAACCCTTGTTGAAAGCAATGTGGGAAAAGGAACGCCGGGACAGCAACCAAATCAGGGCCTTACGCCCAGAGCCAAGCGCATCATCGAGCGAGGCGTGGCCGAGGCCGCGCGGCTGGGGCACAGCTACATGGGTACCGAACATCTTCTCATGGGAATGCTGCGCGAATATGATTGCCTTGGGACCAGGCTGTTGTCGGCAGCGGGGATAGATATAAACAGGCTTTACACCGATCTCCTGTCGTCTCTGGGAGGCGATTTCAACGCTCATCCCCCCTCCTTCCAGGGTCCGGCGGCAACGGGTCACGCCCCCGTACAACCCAAAGCTCAACACAGGCGCTCAGACACAAAAACTCTTGACCAGTTCAGCCGCGATCTGACCGACCTTGCCTCAAAGGGCACACTGGATCCTGTCATAGGCAGGGATAACGAAATTCAGAGAGTCATACAGATTTTGAGCCGCCGCACAAAAAACAACCCGGTTTTAATTGGCGAGCCGGGCGTGGGCAAAACAGCGATTATTGAAGGACTTGCCCAGAAAGTCGTATCGGGGGATGTGCCTGAAAATCTTAAGGGAAAGAGGGTTGTCACCCTTGATCTTTCGGGAATGGTGGCAGGCACAAAGTACAGGGGCGACTTTGAGGAAAGAATTAAAACTGCCATGGATGAAGTTCAAAAAGCGGGAAATATCATCCTGTTCATAGATGAACTGCATACAATCATCGGTGCCGGAGCCGCCGAGGGCGCAATTGACGCCGCCAATATTATCAAGCCCGCCCTTGGTCGGGGCGAGATTCAGGTTATCGGCGCCACAACGCTAAACGAATACCGCAAGCATATAGAAAAGGACGCTGCTTTGGAGCGCAGATTCCAGCCCGTAACAGTCGATGAGCCCACCACAGAGGAAACCATTGAAATCCTAAAGGGGCTCAGAGACAGGTACGAAGCCCATCACAAGCTTAAAATAACCGACGAGGCCATTGAGGCCGCCGTTACAATATCCATAAGATATATAAACGACAGGTTCCTGCCCGACAAGGCAATAGACCTGATTGACGAGGCGTCTTCCCGCGTCAGGATGGAGTGCCTCACAGCTCCACCGGATCTGAAGGCCCTTGAGACGAAGCTTGAAGCTGTGATAAAGGAAAAGGACGAGGCCGTCAGAAGTCAGAACTTCGAGAAGGCGGCAAAGATGCGTGATGAGGAAACCAAGCTCAACGCCCAGATGAAGGAACTTCGTGAGCGCTGGGAAAAGACGGTTGTGGACAAACGTGAGACCGTGACGCCTGAGGACATAGCGGCCGTTGTTTCAAGCTGGACCGGTATACCCGTCACCAGCCTAACGGAAGATGAGAGCCGCCGTCTGCTGCGCATGGAGGAAATCCTGCACAAGCGCGTTGTGGGACAGGATGAGGCTGTCACCTCCGTTTCAAAAGCTATCCGCCGCGGCAGGGTTGGCCTGAAGGATCCCAAGCGTCCCACAGGCTCCTTCCTCTTCCTCGGTCCTACCGGAGTGGGTAAAACAGAGCTGTGCCGCGCGCTGGCGGAAGCCATGTTCGGAGACGAAAACGCCATCATTAAAATAGATATGTCCGAATATATGGAAAAGCACACTGTATCCAAGCTAATTGGCTCCCCTCCCGGCTATGTGGGCTACGATGAGGGCGGTCAGCTGACGGAAAAGGTAAGGCGCAGGCCCTACTCCGTGGTGCTCTTTGACGAAATTGAAAAGGCACATAGCGAAGTATTCAACATAATGCTTCAGATCATGGAAGACGGCGTTTTAACGGATGCTCAAGGCCGGAGGGTTGACTTTAAGAACACGATTATAGTCATGACCTCCAATGTGGGAGCGAAAAAGATAACCGACGACAAGAAACCCCTGGGCTTCACGGCTGTGGAAGACAGCGGTATAAAAAGCCAGGAAGAGATTAAAAGCAACGTTATGACGGAGCTTAAGCGGGTATTCAAACCGGAGTTCCTCAACAGAATCGATGATATAATCGTCTTCCACCAGCTCTCAAAGGAGAACATTCGTGAGATTGCCGGGAATATGCTCAAGGATGTGGCAGACAGGGTTGCCAATCTGGGCATCACCCTCACCGCAGAGGACGAGGCCATTGGTCTTCTTGCAGAAGCAGGCTTCGACCCGATATACGGAGCCAGACCTCTTCGTCGCACCATTCAGAGCACAGTAGAGGACGGCATAGCCGAAAAGATGCTCGACGGCACCTTCAGCGCGGGAGACACAGTTGTCCTCAAGGCGGTGGACGGCAAGGTTGAAATCACAAAGCAGGAGCTAAACGCCATATAAGCCAAAGCAAAATTATGCCGCAGAGCGGGTACCCGTTCTGCGGCTTTTTTCACATTATTAATCCTGCTTGTTCATTTCAGCGGTGATCTCATTTTCTATTTCATTGACGGAAATCCCCAGCACCTTCTCAATAACCCTGTCAATGGCCTCATCGTTGAGATGGGTGTTCAGGAAAATCTCCTTCAGGGCCTCAACTCCCCTGTGGCGGATAATATAGTCCACCAGCGCGGCACCTATTTCGTTAATGGGAAGGCTTCCGGTATGCCTCCAAAAATAACGGTTATTCATAAGCTTAAAGAGGCGGCCCTTTTCCTTTACCATGCTCTCATTCCAGGCCCTCTGAAGCTTCTTTCTAAATTCCTCCACACCGTCGGTCAGCATATCCTCCGCATAAACCGCTATACCTTCATTAAGTATTGAGGGCGCCTCCCCCACTTCATTCATCCAGATAAGATGGGCTTCCTCATGTAATAGCCGCCTTTTGTGATTTTTCCAGGAATCTTTAAAAATCACATAATCGATGCCCTTTATGCTGGCGCTTCCCATGCCGGTAAACCTGTCCTCCCCCTCCGTAGGCAGGCCGCTGCCTTCAACTATTTCGCTGCTGTGTATCCAGTAGTTATACTTAAACAGTCTTTCGCCCTCTTTTCTTCTGCTCTTGTCAATGTTAAAAAGGCTGACTATACGGCTATACCTGTAGTCGGCATCCATTAAAACCGGCTCCAGATCATAATCTCTCATATTGGACGGCTCGATATGGAAAATATACCTGTTTGACTCTAATATGCGCCATGTGTATTTGCTGCGGCTTCTGTCAAAATCGATAAACATTCTGTTCTGCCTCCTGACAATACACTGTTTTTTATTATAGTACATCATATGACCTATAAAAACAATCCAAAAAATATCAGCCCTTTTCCAATCAGGAACAAGGACTGATAATTTTTGTCTGTTATATGCCTTTAAACCCGTGCCTCAATATGATAAAATCAGGTATGGGTTCTCAGGTAGTCTGCCCATACTTTGTAGTAGGGCGAGTTTAAATGCACCCCGTCCCAGGTTGCACTCTCGGGCAGATATCCCTCTTCATCGGCCAGAGCCGAATTTATATCCACATAGCGCACTTCCTTCTCCTGCGCAATCCTGGCGATAATTTCATTGTATGCCTCGATGTTTTCCTTTGTAAAGGATGTGGATGTGGTGCCCTTGGATTTACTGACGGGCAGAATGCTCTGCAAATAGATCTCTGCATCCGGCTGATACTCCTTGACCTTGTCAACAAGGCCGGAATAATCCTTATAGAATTTATCCTCGTTGGAGCCCACCTGATTTATACCGAGCATAATGTATACTTTCCCGTATTTCCGGCTAGAAAACGCATCACTGATTGAGCACTCCGTGCCCGAAGGAGTTTCAAACTCCGTGCTGTTAATGCTGTAAAGAGAAACACCTGTTGAATAGTAGTAATCAGGCGTGTTCAGTCCGCCGAACAGGGATAGCCCATGGGTCAGGGAGTCGCCGATAAACATGGCGTCCCCAAACCAGTTGTCCTCCACCTTGACGGGAAGCTCCGCCAAATCGGGTTTCAGCCTTTCTTCCTTCTCAATCAGGCGCAAAACCATCTGTGCCGCTTCGGCCCTTGTAATGCCGGCCTTTCCCTTAAACGAGCCGTCCTCATATCCGCCCATAATTCCGGCGGCATATACCCTTTGAACATGGCTTTTGTAATATGCCGGGATTTCCCCATGGTCCTTTATACACTCACCAATCCCGTCTGGCACCGTCACATCCTCATCAAGTACCCTATCAAGTACATTGCTGATTATCAGGGCGGCATTATACCTGTTTATCCGCTGGACAAGCTGGTTTTCGGATATATCAGTGGCGCTTAAAGCACCCATATCCAGCGCGGCTTTATAGTATTTTGTTCCCCAGTAGTCATCCCACTCATCCTCCGGGTCAACATCCTCCGGCCAGGATGAAAGACAGATAAGCTTGAGAAACTCCGCCGCGGTAATGCGCATACCAGGATAAAAGGAGCCGTCCGGAAAACCGTCCATAAGGCCTCTCTCCGAAAGGCATGTGACAGCCTCATAATACCATTCGTCCTCTTGTACATCATAGTAGGCCGAGGCTGCAGAAAATGTAAATATGCTTGCCAGCATAATAAGCACTGATATAAATACAGGGGTTTTTGCCGGGTATCTGCATAATTCCATAGATTATTTCACTCCATCTGTATGTATAGCTTTTTTATCTCTGATGGGTTTTTAAAAAGCTATGCCTGAGTATAGTATCACATTTGGGACATTTCAAGCAAAAATTGAAGTATTTTGTCATCTGTAAAAATTTTTGGTCAAGAATACTAAAGACGGACAAACATCCGTTCCTAATATATAACATCATTTCATATGGAAGCTGAATAAATCAGCGAAATTTTTTGGAGAATTCAATTATGTCTTTTACACATCTGCATGTACATAGCGAATACAGCCTGCTGGACGGGGCCTGCCGGATTGAAAATCTGGTGGCCAGGGTGAAAGAACTGGGTCAAAGGGCGGTGGCGGTAACCGATCATGGGAGTATGTTCGGTGCCGTTGCCTTTTACAAAGAGGCAGTCAGGCAGAATATAAAACCGATAATAGGCTGCGAGGTATATATGGCCCCAAGGCGGGCCTGTGACCGGGAGTACGGCATTGACAATGACCTTCACCACCTTGTGCTTCTGTGCAAAAATGAAACGGGCTACAGGAACCTGTGCCATCTTGTAAGCTCGGGTTATGTGGAAGGCTTCTATACCAAGCCCAGAATTGACAAGGAAATGTTGCGCAGCCACTCCGAAGGGCTCATAGCCCTCACGGCATGCCTTGCCGGAGAGATACCCAAGCTCATCTCCCGAGGAGAATATGAGCAGGCGAAAAAGCAGGCTATTGAGATGTCCGAAATATTCGGAAGGGACAATTATTACCTGGAACTCCAGAACCACGGCTATCCCGAGCAGACGGCTGTAAACAGCGGACTTATACGTCTTCACAGGGAGACCGGCCTTCCTCTGGTAGTCACAAATGACGCCCATTATATCAATAAATCGGACGCCTATAATCAGGATATACTAATGTGCATACAGACCCAGAACACGGTAACCGACGCGGAGAGGCTGAGATTTGAAACGGAGGAATTTTACATCAAATCGGAAGAGGAGATGCGCTCCCTGTTTCCTGACTATCCCGAAGCCGCGGACAATACGGAAAAAATCGCCGAAATGTGCAATTTCGCTTTCCAATTCGGAACCTACCACCTGCCCGAATTCAAGCTGCCTCCGGGAGAGACCAGCGGCTTTGAATACCTGCACAAGCTCTGCCTGGAGGGACTCAGAAAGCGGTATGGAGAGGACTGGGAGAAAAACCTTGACCGCCTGAATTTTGAGCTGGATACAATTTCGGCAATGGGCTTTGTGGAGTATTTTTTAATTGTCAGCGACTATGTGGCCTTTGCAAAAAGCAATGGAATCCCTGTCGGACCGGGAAGGGGCTCGGCGGGCGGAAGCATTGTTTCCTACTGCCTGGGCATCACCGATATAGACCCTATTAAATACGGCCTCGTATTTGAGCGTTTCCTCAATCCCGAGCGGATAAGCATGCCCGATATAGATATAGACTTCTGCGAAAAAAGAAGAGGGGAAGTCATAGATTATGTGGTTACCAAATACGGCAGCGACCATGTTGCCCAGATAGCCACTTTCGGCACCATGGCCGCCAGAGCGGCTATACGGGATGTGGCCAGAGCCATGGGAATAAGCTACGCCGATGCGGACATGGTGGCAAAGCTGGTGCCCCAGACACTGAACATGAAGCTTGCCGATGCCCTCAGGCTGTCCAAGCCCCTTGGCGAACTGTATGACAGTGACGAAACCATGAAAAAGCTGCTGGACACTGCCATGGCCCTGGAGGGCATGCCCCGCCACTCCTCAACCCATGCGGCCGGAGTTGTAATAACAAAGCATCCGGTGTACCAATATGTACCTCTGGCAAAAAACGATGATGTTATCGTTACGCAATATCCCCATGAGACCCTGGAGGAACTGGGCCTTCTTAAAATGGATTTTCTCAGCCTGCGCAACCTAACGGTTATAAAAGATGCGGTCGAGCTGATAAGAAAGAGGCTTCCCCATTTCTCAATCGAAAAGATTCCTGAAAACGACAAAGGGGTATTTGAAATGCTCACCGCAGGCAAAACCAGCGGCGTGTTTCAGATGGAGAGCACGGGAATGACCGGTGTCTGTGTGGGACTCAAGCCCAAAAGTCTGGAGGATATCGCCGCGATTATAGCCCTCTACAGGCCGGGCCCCATGGATTCCATACCCAGGTTTATTGACTGTAAGCATCATCCCGAGCGGGTAAGATATAAGCACCCAATGCTCAAGGATATACTTGATTCCACCTATGGCTGCATGGTCTATCAGGAGCAGGTCATAGAGATATTCCGCAAACTGGGCGGTTTTTCAGTCGGTCAGGCTGATATGATACGCAGGGCTATGTCAAAAAAGAAGCAGTCCGAAATAATCAGAGAGCGGCAGGCCTTCATCTTCGGTGATGAGGAAAGAGGCATCCCCGGCGCCCTTAGAAAGGGCATACCGGAACAGGTGGCTTCCGACATCTATGATGAGATTCTGGACTTTGCCAACTATGCCTTCAACAAGGCTCACGCTATAGGCTACGCGGTAATTTCCTATCAAACGGCATATTTAAAATGCTATTATCCCAGAGAATATATGGCGGCACTTCTCAGCTCCGTTCTGGACAACACAACAAAGATATCCGAATACATAAACGAATGCCGTGAAATCGGCATCAAGCTCCTGCCCCCGGACATAAACGAGTCCGATGACGGTTTTGTCGTATCCGGGGAAACTATAAGATACGGCCTTGCTGCCGTCAAAAACATTGGAAGAGGCTTTTTGCGCTCCATGGTTGCAGAACGGGAGCGGAGCGGTCCCTTTACCTCCTTCGAGGATTTTTGCAGCCGTATGTACGGGCACGATCTTAATAAACGAGCCGTTGAAAGCCTTATTAAAGCTGGTGCCTTTGACAGCCTCGGGGTAAAAAGGCGACAGCTTCTCCTTGTGTTTCCGAAGGTTATGGACAGCGTGGCTAACGAGAAGCGAAACAACCTGGATGGACAGCTGGACATGTTCGGAGGCTCGGTCGGTACTGTTTCCGCTCCCCTCCCGGATGTGGAGGAGTTCCCGCTCCGTGAGCTTATGATTATGGAAAAGGAGGTAACCGGTCTATACCTGTCCGGCCACCCCATGGATGAATACACCGGAGCCGCCGCAAAGGCGGGCGCAGTCTCCATAGGCGGGATTAAGACATCCTTTGACGGGGAAAACCCGGTAGGCCATCACTTTGACGGGGAAACTGTAATAATAGCGGGCGTTATTACCTCGGTCAAAACAAAGACCACAAGAAACAACAGTCTGATGGCATACGTGACTGCGGAGGACAACACCGGGGACATTGAAATGCTGGTGTTTCAGCGCATCCTTGATGAGTGGGGCTCCGACCTGAAAGAGAGTATTCCCGTTCTTGCCCGGGGACGCATATCGGTGCGGGACGAAAAGGCCCCCCAGCTCATGTGCGAGGCTTTGGTCCCCATAGACAAGCCCTTGCCTCCATCCTCCCGCCGTTCCGGCTATAAAAACAACGGATACGGAACAGCCAAAGCCGCCGAAAAAACCGAGGCCTCCGGCTCCACCCTGTGGGTCAGGCTCAAGAGCGAAAACAGCCCGGAATATGAGCGGCTGAAGCTGATTTTGATTATGTTCCCTGGCAAGGAAAAGCTGGTGCTCTACTTTGAGGATACAAAAAAACGTTTGGGCGGAAGATGCGTGATTCACCCGGCCCTGGTAGATGAGCTAAAGGAAATGCTGGGCGACAGCAATGTGGTGGTGCAGTAGCCTTTATCTAATCTAAAGCACCAAATTTCGGTTTGTATCTTATTCCTTTTTATAGAATTTTATGAAATCTGTGGATTTTCGAACGTATGTATGGTATACTTGCCCTGGAATATGATTGAAAGGCAGTTTTTTATGAAAGTACTTATTTTTTCCGATTCCCATACCGATGTTATGACCATGTGCAGTATGGCAGAAAAAGAAGAGCCCGACGCTATTGTGCATCTGGGCGACCATTACAGTGACGCGCTGGCTTTGAGGGAGATGGTTCCCGGTATCCCCCTCTACTGTGTTCCGGGAAACACCGATAGAGAATCGGCCGACAAGTATGAGGAAATTGTAGAGCTGTGCGGCAAGCGTATTTTGCTCACCCATGGACATATCCAGGAGACCTCAACGGATCGCAACGGCATAAGAAATCTTTTAATCTACGGTGCCGAGGAAAAGGGTGCGGACATAATCCTGTTCGGCCATACCCACGAGCCGTTTGTGAATTGGCGCAACGGTGTTTGGATTATGAATCCGGGCAGGATAGGCCGCAAATCATTAAAAAAATACGTCAGCGGGACATATGGCATCATGTATCTGGAGGCCGGTTTTATCAAATGGAGCATTTGCGAGGTTGTATGACTGCCCTCTGTTAATCTATGGAGTGAGCTTTTGCCCGCTCCTGCTCATATAGCCGGCTATCCCCTCCCCTATTGCCTCGGCAAGCTGCTGCCGGAATTCCGGGGTTTTCAACAGTTGCCTTTCCCGGTCATTTGATATAAAGGCCGTCTCCACAAGAATTCCGGGAATTTTTGAGTTTAAAAGGACATGATACCGTCCCTTCAGCGGGGGGTTTTCTGTCCTGCCCTTGCCCTGAACAGTAATACCGTTCAGGGCATTTTGCACATGCTCTGCAAGAGCACGGCTTTTTTCGGATTTACCGTAATAAAACACATATGAACCGTCCATTGAGGGCATATTGAAATTGCTGTTGACATGTATACTGAGAAAAACGGAGGCATTACTGGAGTTTATTATATCCGTCCGGGCAATTAGATCCCTTTTGTGCCTGCTTTTGGATGCGCTGTTTTGCTTGTCAAGGGACGTGTCGGTTTCCCGGGTCATTGTCACCCTGTATCCTTTTCCCTCCAGCACTGATTTAAGCCTTTTTGCAATATCAAGGTTTATATCCTTTTCCAGCATTCCACCGCCGCCGGTTCCCCCGTCCACACCGCCATGGCCCGGGTCGATGACTACCAGCGGGCTCTCCCCCGCTGCCGGATTGGGCGCGACCCCAGCTAAAACCGCAGGAAAAGATACTGTTACAGCAAGTACAGCCGGAACAAGCCTTCTTAAAAATTCATATACACGTTTTCCCATTTTAAATCATTCCTTTAAGGCAGAGTGTTGGTAATTGTTTGTAAAATACCATTGACCAATAACAAGGCTCTATGCGTTTTTATTGTAATTAGGGTTGTATTTACCGAAATATTTGATACAATTATATTAATATTTAGTATCTGCAATTTGGGGAAAATAACAGAAGCATGTTCTTCTAGTTGTTTTCCGGACTAATCGGGTATCCACTGAACAAATGCCTTCGCATTTGCAAAAAGAGCAAAATGCTGTTTTTGACGGACAAGACAAGTCTGTTTTGCCTGTTTCAGCGAGCATTATTATAAGAAAGGGTTTGCTAAATGATTCAACCGATCACCAGCATGAAAGAAGCATTCGATCTTTCCGGTAAAAACGCCCTGATAACAGGCGGTAACCGCGGCCTGGGAAAGGCAATTGCCCTGGCAATGGCGGAACAGGGCGCAAATATAGCCATTTTTTGCCGCGACCTGTCAAAGGCAAGGGAAACACTGGAGGAGCTCAGCCAATACGGCGGCAAATATGAAAGCTTCTCCTGCGATGTTGCCGATTTGAAAAATGTCAGAAAAGCCGTTGCTGAGGCGTATGACTCCTTCGGACAGTTTGACATTCTCGTCAATAACGCAGGCGTTTCCTGTGTCAGCGAGCTTCTTGATATGGACCAGGATTTAACAGCCTGGTATAATGTGCTCAATACTGACCTTAACGGAACAGTCCACATGACTTATGAGGTGGGCAAGAGAATGAGAGACGCCGGAAAGGGCGGCTCCATTATAAACATCACCTCAAACGCCGGGTATATTGTCAACAAGACCCACGCCATGAGCCCCTACAGCAGCTCCAAGGCGGCGGCAAACCACTTCACACGCTGCATGGCTGTGGAACTGGGCAAATATGATATCCGGGTCAATGCCATCGCTCCCGGCTTTACAAACACCGATCTGTCCAAGTTTATTCCAAAGGACCAGTTTGACTACATTGTTAACCAAATGCCGGCCGGACGCTTCGGCGAGCCTATCGAGGTGGGCGCCATGGCCGTATATCTCGCTTCTCCCGCGGCGGCTCAGGTAACAGGAGCGGTATTGGTAATTGACGGCGGGTACATGCTGTCCTGCTGATGGTTTCAGAGTATCAAATATCAAACTATGCTGGGATGATTTAATTCAGCCAGTCATATAATAAATTTCTATGAAATACATGATAAGGAGTGTTATAAAATGGAAGTCATCGTAACCAGACACGGAGAAGGCAAGCTTGCCACAAAGACATTTTTCAGCGATGAAAAGGGCTTTAACGTTGCATCCGTTATCGTAATGGGTAAAAAGGAATGCGTCCTCCTCGACTGTCAGTGGACCCTCTCAAATGCCCACAGGGTTATTGCGGAAATTATCGAAACAGGCCTGGAGCTCAAAGCCATCTTTGCCACACACGGCCATCCCGACCATTACTGGGGAATGGGGCCCATTTCAGAGGCCTTCCCAAAGGCCAAATGCTATATGCTGCCTGAGGACGTGGATATTTACAACGACCAGTATCAGGCCAAGCTGGACGAGTGGATTCCCATCATAGGCGAAAACAACCTCTGCCGCAAGCAGTGTGAGCGCCTGGAACCCCTGAACGAAAACTTCATCGAGCTGGAAGGGGAGCGCATTGAAATCATTCCCCACATTATGGGAGACCTGAAGTGGAACTCCATTGTATGGATCCCCTCCATTAAGACCATTTACGGAAGCGACGTCCTTTTCAATGAAGCTCACCCCTTCACCTGCGAGGTAACTGCCCAGGAGCGCCGCCAGTGGATTGCCGATATCGAGAGAATTGAGGCAATGGAGCCCGAGGTAGTTATTCCCGGCCATCAGAGTCCCGGATGCCTCCTTGACAGAAGCTGCCTGAAGTACACAAAGGACTATCTGATTGCCACTGAGGAAGAGCTGGCCAATACAAATGATGCCGCCACCTTCTTCTATAACATGATTAAGCGCTTCCCCACCTCAAGCCTTATAATGCTCAGCAATGAAATGAACGCCGAAGTATTTAAGGGCGGCCGTCAGTGGGATTGGAGAGCGGAAGAATAACTGGGATTTAAAACATAATATCTATTGTCAAACCGCCGGTTATCCGGCGGTTTATTTTACTTGCTTTTATACTGCCGAAAAAGATGGGTAAAATGAACCAGGGGCCATATGTCTCCATAAATAATGTCCACTGGACAAATGCGGTTTGCAAAAAGAGCAAAATGCTTTTTTTGACATACATTGATTGGCTGCCTGTGTGCAAGGTTTATTTCCGATTATAAAAAAACCTGCACGCAGACATTGATTAAACCCGAGATTTCCAATAACAGGTGTAATCAGGTTTTTTATGAAAACTCAAAGATTCAAAACCACATTAAAATGGCACCAGGTTATAGCTGCCCTGCTGCTGTCTTCGGCCGCAATGGCGTTTTCCTCCGCGGCTCTCCAGCCTGGCAGGTTTTTATCCACAATCAGAACCATTGCCGCCCAGCCCCTTTTGCTGCTTCTCAACTGGCTGCCCTGCCTCCTTATAGCAGCATTTTTCGGCTTTTTAACGAGAAATGTATTTTTCGGGGCTTCCCTGGCCGGATTGTCGGTCAACCTGCTTTCATATATAAATCTCTTAAAAATTGAGGCGCGATATGACCCTTTGGTTTGGGCTGACATAGCCATGCTTTTTGAGGGCCTTACCGCCGCCGGCGAATACCGGCTGAATTTGCATACGGGGCTGATAGTCTTCATCATACTTTTTTCGCTGATTTTATTCTTAATCGGTGTTTTTATCAAAACCCCAAAAATCGGGTGGCCCCACAGGATTTCAGGCTGCCTGTCCCTTCTTGTCCTGTCTATACCCCTTTTTCTATTTGTATACAGAAACGAGAAGCTTTACGACAGCTTCAAGGTTTCCCAGGCACATAATATGGCCGTGCGTTATAACAGCCTGGGCTTTAACTACAGCTTTATACACAGCATATCCCTCAACACCCTCAAAAAGCCTGAGGGATTTTCAAAGGCAGAGGTTGAAGCGTGGATTTCCGAAGGTGCCGGAGCATCGCCCGAAGATACGGTTCGGCCCCATATTATAGTGGTAATGTGCGAAGCCTTTTCCGACCTTTCGGAGGAGGATGCTTTTGAGTATTCTGCCGGGGACGACCCTCTTTACGGCTTTAAAAAGGTATGTGAGAGCCCCAGGGCCATAAGGGGCCACATTGTGCCCACCGCTTTTGGAGGCGGCACCTCCGAAACGGAATTTGATTTTCTGACCGGCATGAAAAACTACAGGCTCTCCAGCTCCACCATAACCGGTTTTCGCGCCATACGCAGGGATATTATGGCGCTGCCTGGAGTTTTTGGCAAATATAACTACCGGACCTGTTTTATGCACCCGGGATACGAATGGTTTTATAACCGGAAAAATGTCTATGAATATATGGGCATAAGGGACCAGACTTATAACGAGGCCTTTGACAGCTCCGATTACAAGGGCGCTTTTGTATCGGACCAGGCTTTTCTGGATGAATTGAAATCCGGTTTTTTCCGGCATGTTTCCGCCTGGGATTCACCACTGTTCTACTTTTCCGTCACAATACAAAACCACCAGTCATATCTATACGGCAAATATGGTTTTGAGCCTCCCCCTGTTCCCGTATCGACCAGCCTCAGTGAGAACTCAAAAGAACTGCTGTCGGTATATATGGAAGGTGTCCGCGACTCGTCCAAAATGCTTCTGGAGCTGACGGAATATTTTGATGAAATGGATGAGCCGGTACTCCTATGCTTTTTCGGAGACCACAGGCCAAACTTACAAAATGCCTATGAGGAACTGGGCGTTGATGTTAGGAAAAACAATACTCCCGAGAGCACAATCTACACGTTTCAGGTTCCCTTTGTCATATGGCAAAACAGGGCTTATGCCAAACTGAACCCATTTACACAGCTGCATGAAAGACTGGATTTGCCCGAAAACAGGAAGCTAAGCGCGAATTTCCTGGGTGCTGTCATCTATGAAATCACAGGCATGACCGGTGGGGACGCTTTTTTTGATTATCTCAATGAAATGCGGCGCCGGCTGCCGGTGGATTGCTACTCCTGCTACTGCCTTCCCGACGGAGCATACACAAATGAGCTGCCGCCCCGGCAGCGGGGGCTTGTGGACAAACTGGACAAATGGACCTATTACAAGCTAAAACATGAAAGGTTGGATTAGGGTGAGAGGGCGTGTTGTCATGACACGCCTTTTATGTTTGCTATATACCGGTATTTCCATAATCCTTTGATTTTCATGGGAAATACCGATATATTTAACAAGCCCACCATGCTATAATATTCGCGTAAAGGAAATAGCAGCCAAAGGTCTTATGTAAAGAATAGAATCGTGAGGTGAGATTATGGATTGGGCTTCAATACCAAAGGCCTGGGAAACCGTATTAAGCAAAGCCAATTTTCTGCCGGTAATAGTCAAGAACCTGGAAAGAGTGCACGACACAAGCTGGTCCATGGAGCCAAACAGACACGACAGCTTTGAAATGGTATACATTAAAAAAGGCCTGGCGATCTTTGAAATAAACGGCGAGCCTGTGCAGGTAGGCCCCAACGACATAATCATCATCAAGCCTGAGCAATATCATAAGTTTATTGTCCAATCGGAGAGCGGCTGTGAATTCATTGTCTTAAACTTTAAGTTTGTCAGCAGGAACAAGGATGAAGTCTCCAGGGTTTCTCTTCATGACTTTCTGAATTTTGTTGAAAACCGGGAAACAGGCGCATATATAACCCTTAAGGTCAGCCAAAAAAATGAAATCATTACCCTTTTAAACCGCATATTGAGGGAGCAGCAAAACAAAGAGATAGAAAGCGAGTTTTTGAGCAATCTGCTGGTTCTGGAGCTGTTTGTCCTCCTTTCCAGGGCGCTGAAAACAGAGTGGGAAAACAGCATCCGGGACAAAAGCACAAAGCTCAGGGAACTGATTTCAATCTCCGTCAACTATATAAAAAATAATTTCGAGCGGGACATTTCCCTTGAGGATATCGCCCGCTATGTTTTCCTCAGTCCCGGCTATTTTATAAGAGCCTTCAGGGAGGAAACAGGAACCAGCCCTATTAATTATCTTCTGAAAATCAGAGTCGAGCGGGCCATGGAACTCCTGGCCGACACGGACGACAGGATAATAGATATTGCCCTCGCAGTGGGCTTCTCATCCCAGCAGAGATTTAATGAAATGTTTAAAAAACATACCGGAATGACTCCCACACAATATAGAAAAACAGTCAGGAAACATTAAAATTGCAGCGAAAACAGGCTAATATACAGGAAGATAACCGGCTCTCTCCCGTCTATAATGGCATTAAAATGGAAAGCTATATCATTATTTTTACTATAAGCTGAGGTGTTTTCACATGGGTATGACAATGACACAGAAAATTCTGGCCGACCACGCGGGCTTAAATGAGGTTAAGGCGGGGCAGCTCATCATGGCCCGTCTCGATATGGTGCTGGGAAATGATGTCACCACCCCCGTCGCAGTTAACGAATTTGAAAAAATCGGTGTTGACAGGGTTTTTGACAAAGAGAAAATCGCCATTGTTCCGGATCATTTTACACCGAACAAGGATATAAAATCAGCACAGCTGGTCAAGCAGATCAGAGAATTCTCCCGTAAAATGGGCATCGTAAACTTTTTCGAAGTGGGTAGAATGGGCGTCGAGCACGCCTTGCTCCCGGAAAAGGGTCTTGTGGTACCCGGCGATGTGGTCATAGGCGCCGATTCCCATACCTGCACATACGGGGCCCTGGGCGCTTTCTCCACAGGCATAGGCAGCACCGATATGGCAGCTGCCATGGCAACCGGCGAGGCTTGGTTCAAGGTTCCGGAGGCAATCAGGTTTGTATTGACCGGCAGGCCCGGCAAATGGGTGGGCGGAAAGGATATAATTCTCCATATAATCGGCATGATTGGAGTGGACGGCGCCCTGTACAAGTCCATGGAGTTCACCGGTGAGGGCCTCCGTCATCTCTCCATGGACGACAGGTTCTCAATGGCGAATATGGCCATAGAAGCCGGAGGGAAAAACGGCATCTTTGAGGTGGATGAAAAAACCATCGAATACGTCAGGGAGCATTCCACAAAGCCATATAAAATATATTCGGCGGACTCCGATGCGGAGTATGTCCGGACATATGAGATTGACCTTGGCAGCATAAAGCCCACCGTGGCCTTCCCCCACCTGCCGGAAAACACCAGGACAATCGACCAGGTGGGCGACATTAAAATCGACCAGGTGGTAATCGGCTCTTGCACAAACGGAAGGATTGAGGATATGCGGATAGCAGCCTCCGTTTTGAAGGGCAGGAAGATTCACTCCGATGTCAGATGTATAATCATTCCGGCCACTCAGAAGATTTGGAAGATGTCCATGGACGAGGGCCTTTTTGATATATTTATAGAGGCGGGCGCGGCAGTCAGCACGCCCACCTGCGGCCCCTGCCTGGGGGGGCACATGGGAGTGCTTGCAAAGGGAGAGCGCGCCGTCTCCACCACAAACAGGAATTTCGTCGGCAGAATGGGACACCCCGAGAGTGAAATATATTTGGCGGGACCTGCCATTGCGGCGGCTTCGGCGGTAACAGGCAGAATTTCCTCACCGGACGAACTGCATTGAAATAACAGAAAGGACGGCAACAATTATGAAAGCTCACGGAACATCAATAAAATATGGCGATAACGTTGATACGGATGTGATAATTCCCGCCCGCTATCTCAACACCTCTGACCCTGGGGAGCTGGCTTCTCACTGTATGGAGGACCTGGACAAGACCTTTGTCCAAAGGGTGAAAAAGGGTGACATAATGGTGGCAGGCAAAAACTTCGGTTCCGGCTCCTCCCGGGAGCATGCCCCCATAGCCATAAAGGCCTCGGGCATATCCTGCGTCATTGCCGAAACCTTCGCCAGAATTTTTTACAGAAACGCGATTAATATCGGTCTGCCCATATTGGAGTGCCCGGAAGCCGCCTCCTCCATTTCCGAGGGCGACGAGGTGGAAGTCGACTTTGATACCGGGATTATTAAAAACATTACCACAGGGGAGGAGTTCAAAAGTGCTCCCTTTCCCGGCTTCATCAAAGAGATTATAGATGCCGACGGGCTGGTGGACTATATTAAAACCAGGAAATAAGAGGATAGGATTATGAAATACAATATAACGGTTCTTCCCGGCGACGGGATTGGCCCGGAAATCACGGCCCAGGCTGTGGGTGTCATAAAGGAAATCGGCAGGCTGCGCGGCCATGAGTTTATTCTCAGGGAGGCCTTGATGGGCGGCTGCGCCATCGACGCTACGGGAAGTCCCCTTCCCGATGAGACACTTTCGATTTGCAAAGCCTCCGACGCGGTCCTCCTGGGCGCCGTGGGCGGCCACAAATGGGACAATCTTCCCGGTGACAGGAGGCCTGAGGCAGGGCTGTTGGGCATTCGGGCAGGCCTCGGCCTATACGCAAACCTAAGGCCCGCGGTCATATATCCCGCCCTGAGGGACGCCTCTCCCCTGCGTGCGGACATTGTGGCCGAAGGTGTTGATATTCTGGTTGTCCGGGAGCTTACCGGCGGTATATATTTCGGACAGCGGGGCAGGCGCGTTACAGACGGCCTGGAAGCGGCCTATGATACGGAGCAATACAATACCGCCGAGGTCGAAAGGATTGCCAGAACAGCCTTTGAGGCGGCCATGAAGAGAAGGAAAAAACTCACGTCGGTGGATAAGGCAAATGTGCTGGAGAGCTCCCGGCTCTGGCGGGAGACAGTGACAAAGCTGGCCTCCCAGTATCCCCAGGTGGAGCTCAGCCATATGTATGTGGACAACGCGGCCATGCAGCTCATCAGAGATCCCATGCAGTTTGACGTTATAGTCACGTCAAATATGTTCGGCGATATTCTCTCCGACGAAGCCTCTATGATAACCGGCTCCATAGGAATGCTTCAGTCTGCGAGCCTGGGCAGCGGCAAATTAGGTCTCTATGAGCCAATCCACGGCTCTGCCCCCGATATTGCGGGTAAGGATATTGCAAACCCAATAGCCGCCATACTTTCCGTAGCCATGATGTTCAGGTACTCCCTCGGCCTGGAGACGGAGGCCAAAATGGTTGAAGAGGCGGTGGAGGCGGTTCTGAACAGCGGCTACAGAACAGTGGACATAAGCTCAAAAGGCACGACGACTGTAGGAACCGTGCGGATGGGACAGCTGATAACAGAGGCTTTGAAGACCTAAAAGGAGGGATTGAATTGAAGCGTATTTTGATATATGATACAACGCTCAGGGACGGGGCCCAGGGCTTGGGCATCTCCTTTACCGTTGAAGACAAGCTGAAGATTGTAAAGAAGCTGGATGAGCTGGGCGTAAGCTATATTGAGGCTGGCAATCCCGGCTCCAATCCGAAGGACATGGAGTTTTATGAGCGAGCGAAGCGTTTGAAGCTGGAAAACGCCAGGCTGGTGGCCTTCGGGAGCACAAGACGCGCCAACATAACCGCCGATGAGGATGAAAACGTTATCTCTCTGCTCAATGCCGACACGGATGTGGTGACTGTCTTCGGAAAGACCTGGGACTTTCAGGTCACGGATATACTGAAAACAACACTCAAGGAAAACCTTATGATGATAGCCGACACGGTATCCTTCTTCAAGGCGAAGGGCAAGGAGGTCATATATGACGCGGAGCATTTCTTTGACGGCTATCTGGCAAACCGGGAATATGCCATAAGCACCCTCAAAGCGGCCTGTGAAGCCGGTGCGGACAGCATTTGCCTTTGTGATACAAGGGGCGGGATTTTCCCCTCTGAAATTGAGAAAATAACAAGAAACATAGCGGAAATTATACCAGTTCCCCTGGGAATTCACTGCCACAACGACACTGGAATGGGAGTAGCCTGCTCCATTGCGGCGGTGCAGGCCGGAGTGCGGCAGGTTCAGGGCACCATCAATGGTCTGGGCGAGCGGTGCGGGAACGCAAATCTCTGCTCAATTATCCCCAGCCTCCAGCTGCTGGCCGGATACTCCTGCATTCCGGAGGAGTGTATGAGTATGATAACCTCGGTGGCCAGGGCCATTAGCGAAATAGCAAACATTGCCCATGACGAAAGCCAGCCCTATGTGGGCAAGGCCTCCTTTGCACACAAGGCGGGGATGCATATGGACGCTGTCAATAAAAGCTCTGTCGCCTATGAGCTGCTGGATCCCTCGCAGGTGGGGAACCAGAGAACCTTCCTTCTGTCCGAGGTGGCAGGCAGAAGCGCCGTACTAAAAACAATAAAATCAATTGACAGTACCCTGAAAAAGGATTCACCTGAAACGAAGCTTATACTCGACAAGCTCAAGGAGATGGAGGCCAAGGGTTACCAGTATGAAGGTGCAGAAGGCTCCTTTATACTGCTGGTCAAAAAACTCTTGGGTCACTATAAGCCCGTTTTCGATTTAAAAGAGTTTAAGGTCATTGTAAATGAGCCCACTGTCAATACGGTTAATTCATCGGCGATGATTAAGATTATAGTGGGCGACCAGGAGGAAATAACGGCGGCGGAAGGAGCCGGCCCTGTGGACGCTCTTGACAGTGCCCTGCGGAAGGCCCTGGAGCGGTTTTACCCTGAGATTCGTGATGTCAAGCTGACCGATTTTAAGGTAAGAGTACTGGATTCCGCTTCGGCGACAGCCGCAAAGGTACGAGTTCTGATAGAGTCAACGGACGAGACAGAAACCTGGACGACCATTGGTGTCTCCGCCGACATAATCGAGGCCAGCTGGATAGCTCTTGTAGATTCCATTGAATACAAGTTGCTGAAAAACGAATAACGGGTATGAATCCCAAAAGGCCTGACTCCGTTTTGGAGCCAGGCCTTTGTAAATAATGCCTGTGTGCAAGGTGTTTTGTCCTAATCGGCAAAAGCCTTGCACACAGGCAGTCAGTTAGTGTATCTGGAACGGGCAAAAAAGGGCAATTTCGCTCTTTTCGAAAATGCGTTTTGAAAACGCATTTGTCCAGTGGACATTAAATAAGTGAGTAATATAAAACCAAAGGGGGAGCTGTTGCTCCCCCCAAGCTTGTAAATAAATTTTTCTCCCTGTCGATTAAATAAGCCTAATCAGTTACATAGGGCAGCAAAGCTACCTGCCTTGCTCTTTTAATGGCCTGCGTAAGCTCACGCTGATGCTTTGCACATGTGCCTGTAGTTCTGCGAGGCAGTATCTTACTGCGCTCGGAGATAAAACGGCGAAGCTTTGCAACATCTTTATAATCTATATACTGCGCCTTGTCCACGCAAAACGCGCATACTTTTTTACGCTTACGACCACGGGGTCTTGGATCAGCCAATACTCTGACCTCCTGTCATAGTTGAAATGGTAAGACAATAAATCAAAACGGGAGTTCTCCGTCATCTTCAATCTCTGTAAAATCCGGTTCGATAACGGAACCGCTGTAATCATCTGAACCGCTGTCACTCTGATAGCCGCCTGTGGCCGCTCCAGAGCTGTCGCTCGTCCTTTTACTGTCACCAAAATAAATATTGTCAGTAACTATTTCTGCGACTCTGCGTCTAATGCCTTCTCTGTCGGTATATTCGCGGATCTGAATACGTCCGGAAACTACGGCCATTCTTCCCTTAGAAAAATATCTGGAAATGAATTCAGCTGTATTCCGCCATGCCACGCAGTCGATAAAATCCGTCTGCCTTTCTCCGCTATCCCTTGATGCGTAATCCCTTTCCACGGCTAACGTGAAGCTGACAACCGGAATTCCCGACTGAGTATGCTTTAGCTCCGGATCCCGTGTGAATCTGCCCATCAGAACGGCTTGGTTCAGCATTTGTTTTTCCTCCTACTCTTCTATTACTGTGATAAGTGAGCGCAAGATACCATCGGTAATTCCGAATACACGCTTGAGTTCGGTAGGAAATGAGGGTGGAGATGTAAACTTTGCCAGAACATAATAGCCTTCCGGCATATCGTTTATCAGATAGGCAAGACGACGCTTTCCTATTTCCTCCAACTCGTTCAAGGTCCCGTTTTCTTCAATCAGAACCTTGAATCTTTCTACAAGGGCTTTTATATCCTCTTCGCTTTTTGTAGCGTCGATAATATACATGACCTCGTAATTTGCCTGTGTTTTTGCCATTTTTGCACCTCCTTCTGGACATATGGCCCGCTTTGGAACGGGCAAGGATTGATATGGCATGATAAATATCATCATATCATATAGATTTTTTCATTATACAATATATTATGTTTTTGTCAAGAAAAAGGCTTTTTTCACTCAGGTTTTTTTGTATAGTGTACAATGATATGGTCTAAAAAAAGAAGAAGCTGACCCCTAACTGTGGTAAAATGGTAAGTGCTAACAAACCAATCACAGAAAGGGATAGCTTCTATGAAAAGAATAGCACAA
>JAAYOP010000071.1 GCA_012520295.1 Clostridiales bacterium
CATCACCCCAGGGGCTCACCACCCCCGGCTACGGCCCCCCGCCGCTCCCGCGGCAGGTGTTCAGATTAACACCTCAGGCCAACCATGTCAACCGCCAGTTTATCCCTTTTCAATTGCCGGTCAACACTTCGTTCTGTGCTCACCCTCAGGCTTCCCCTGAGCGCATACTCTCAAGATGCTCCTGAGAGCGATGACAATATACCATCAACTTTCTATATAGTCAACGCTTTTTTAAATAAAATAATTGACAGCTGATAAAAAAACCATTAAGGTTTACAGAATGTAGCGTAAAGTGTATAATATGAAACAATAAATGAGATTTATTTATAACGGTATATCTGCTTTAAATATAAAATAAGTATGGAGGCTGTAAAAATGAAGCCTTTGACCGCTATGCAGCAGGCAGTTCTCGACTGTATTAAGCACAGTATTTCCGAATATGGATTTCCACCGTCAGTGAGGGAAATATGTGATTACGTTGGACTCAAGTCTCCCTCGACAGTACATAGCCATCTGAATTCACTGGAACGGATGGGCTATCTGCATCGCAGCTCTGGAAAGACCCGGGCCATAACCCTTACCCCATTGGCCACACAGCCTGAAGGAATACCCATATTGGGAACTGTTGCGGCAGGTCAACCCATTCTTGCCGTTGAAGACGCTATTGGTTACCTTGATTATTACACAGGAAATTCCGGCAATTATTTTGCACTGCGAATACGAGGCTCTTCGATGATAAACGCCGGCATTTTGGATGGCGATATGGTAGTTGTTCGCAAGCAGGCCACTGCGGAACACGGCGACATTGTTATTGCACTTATAGATGATGAGGCAACCTGTAAAAGATTGAGTAAAAACAACGGACAAATCTGGCTGCTTGCAGAAAATGACGATTATGATGATATTGACGGCAGTCAGGCCCAGATACTGGGGAAAGTAACAACTATAATAAGACAGTATAATTAAGATAAATTGGAGGCACTAAGGTGAAGATATACAACTCCATGACCCAAAAGAAAGAGGAATTTATACCAATAGAAAAAGGAAAGGTTAAAATTTATTCCTGCGGTCCAACAGTTTATGACTATATTCATATAGGAAACGCTCGCCCAATGATCATGTTTGATGTGTTGCGGCGCTATTTGGAATATAAGGGTTTAGAAGTAAATTTTGTCCAGAACTTTACCGATATTGACGACAAAATTATCAATCGGGCAAATAAAGAAGGTATTTCATCCGATGCAGTTGCAGCTAAATATATGGAAGAATACCGTATTGATGCAGAGGGTCTTGGGGTCAGACCGGCAACAATTCACCCTAAGGCAACAGAAAACATACCCGAAATAATCGATATGGTAAAACAGTTAATCGATAAAGGCTTTGCTTATGAATCTGGCGGAGATGTCTATTTCCGAACCGGTAAATTTAAAGAATATGGAAAGCTGTCCCATCAATCTCTTGAAGACCTTGAATCTGGCGCAAGAGTGGATATAAATGAACAAAAGGAATCCCCCGTAGACTTCGTTCTCTGGAAATCGGCAAAGCCCGGCGAACCGTATTGGGATTCCCCTTGGGGAAAAGGCCGCCCTGGATGGCATATTGAATGCTCTGCCATGTCTGTAAAACACTTGGGTAAAACTATTGATATCCATTGCGGCGGTCAGGATTTAATTTTCCCTCATCACGAAAATGAGATTGCCCAATCTGAAGCAGCAAACGGGTGCACATTCGTTAAGTATTGGATGCACAATGGTTTTATAAGCATCGATAATAACAAGATGTCAAAATCCCTGGGCAACTTTTTTACAGTTCGTGAAGCGGCTCAAGCCTATGGCTATGAAGCAATTAGAATGTTCATGTTGATGGCTCATTACAGAAGCCCTTTGAACTATTCCGAGGAATCTCTCCTTCAAGCAAAAGCAGCACTGCAAAGGCTTTATACCGCGGATGAAAACCTTGAGTTTTTATCTAGTAATTCATCAGTAACGGAATTAACCGATGACGAAGCAGACTATCTAAAAACACTTGATACCTTTAAAGAGCGATTTATTCAAGTTATGGACGACGATTTAAATACCGCTGATGCAGTCTCCGTTATTTTCGAAATGGTAAGAAGCATCAATGTGAAGACTGAAAAAAATCCGTCCCGTGAAATGGCGGCCGAATGCAGAAAACGCCTGCGCGAGCTCACCGATGTGCTTGGACTTCTCTATTCACAAAGCGCGTCTGATAACCTTACCTCTGAGATTGAAGCATTAATTGAAGCCCGTCAAAAGGCGCGGAAGGCCAAAGATTTTGCCGAGGCCGACCGTATTCGAGACAAGCTCAAGGAAATGGGCATATTGCTTGAGGACACCCCCCAAGGCGTCAAGTGGAAAAGGGCATAAAAAGCAATTTAACAGAGTCAGGCTGCCAGACGGCAGCCTGACTGGCTATCGAAGAGGGCTGGTACAAAGTGCTTTTTCCCAGCCCCTTGGCATAACATGACCTTGAAATGTCATCTGGCTAACACTCTTCTTAAAACCGGTCAGATATAATTGTTTTGGGGAGGTGGGGTAAATATGCTCAATGATTTGACCCAGGGGAAACCCCTGAAGGTGATATGGAGATTTTCGTTGCCGCTTTTACTCAGTATGGCGTTCCAGCAAATGTACAATGTTGCCGACAGCATGATAGTCGGCTGGCTCGTTGGCTCGAACGCACTGGCGGCAATAGGGGCAGCATATCCGATTACTCTTATATTTATAGCGATAGCCACCGGGCTGTCAATGGGGGCCTCGGTGGTAATAGGGCATCTTTATGGCGCAAAACGCATGACCATGGTAAAAAGCGCAGTCAACACCGTCACATTGGCCCTGTGCGTGTTTGGAATATTTATAAGCGCTGTCGGTGTCGCTTTATCCGGGCCGTTGATGAGAGTGCTGGGAGCACCGGCGACTATTTATAATGATGCCAGAAATTATCTGATAATCTATTCTGTGGGCATACTGCCCATGTTTATATACAACACCACAAGCGCCGTTTTTACCGGACTTGGAGATTCAAAAAGACCGTTATATTTCCTGATATTATCATCACTGCTAAATATTCTGCTCGATATCATAGCTGTGGGCCCCCTTAAAATGGGGGTAGCGGGTGCGGCCTGGGCAACGGTTCTCGCTCAGCTCATTGCTGCAGCACTGTCCGGCACCGTGCTTTTCAAAAGGGTCGGGGCTATTGAGACAGAGGAAAAACCAAAACTATTCGAAAAGCGTGTTCTCACTGAAATGCTCAGGCAATCATTACCGGCAGTCTTTCAACAATCCTGTATCGCGATAGGCCATACCTTTATTCAGAGCCTGGTAAACAGTTACAGCGAATCATTTATAGCCGGATATGAGATCGCCTCAAAGATACACAATTTTGCATATATGTGTTTTAACACGATTGGAACTGCACTCTCCAGCTTTGTCGCTCAAAATTTTGGGGCAGGTAAGATGAAGCGGATACAAAAGGGTTATCAAATATCTTCAGCTATGTGCTTTGGCATCGCCGCATTTGTCGTCATAATCATGCAGGCATTTGCGCCGCAGCTCATCGGTTTATTTGTAGATGCATCTAAAAACCCCGAAGTTATTCTGGCGGGCAGCCGATATCTCAGAACCATATCTCCCGCTTACCTTGTCATCTGCTTTATCATTACCACCGGTGGCCTTTTACGCGGAGTAGGCCGTGTGCAGGTTTTCCTTATTATAACTATATTGGACTTGGGTATACGCGTGTCCATGTCATTTGTCCTGACAAATCTTCTGGGAAACTACACGGGCATTTTTTGGGCATGGTATTTCGGTTCCATTCCGGATTTCGCTATTTGTTTATGGCTCTACAGGCGCATGTGCCGGAAAGGCGGTCTTTTGGCTGGTGAGAGTTGAGGCCTACTTACACTATAATAATCAATTTATCCATTTAGATTAAAGAAGCTGTGCTCATCCGGGCACAGCTTCTTTAATCGGGGAAATATTCAAAATGTTTCTACTGTCTTGAAGGCCTTTTTCAGGAGTCTTTCAAATTCATTGCGCTCTTCCTCAGTCATGTCGGACACAAACGCCTCTTCAGCCTCATTGGAACACTTAACCAGAATATCCATCAGCTCCTCGCCTTTGGGCAGAGGTACCAGCTTTCTGTACCGGGCATCCTTTTCGCTCTTGGTCCTCTTGATGAATTGCTTTTCTTCCAGTCTGTCGATTATTCCCGATACGGTGGGGTTTGTGAGCTTGAATACGGCCTGTATATCCAACTGGTTTATTTCACCCTTTTTTGAGTTGAAGAGAATGTAGGTAAGAACGTCTGCTTGAATAGAGGTCAGATTGTACTTGATCATTTGCTTGTTTTTTTGCTTGATTAGCGCATTGTTGAGCATGAAAATTAGTCCGATATTGTGCCTGTTCCTTTTCTCAGTCAAATTTTCGACTGCCATTTTATACTCCCCCATTTATTTTTTACGCTGATCGCGCATTCTTCTCATGTCAGCCAGCCATCAAGGTATCTCCTCTGATCACTCGTCAAAAAATCTATTGAAATGCCCATAGCGCTCAGCTTCCGCATGGCTATATCGTTATCAATCTCCTCAGGAACCGGATATAAGTCCGGTTCAAGCCTGTCAGTTCTCTGAGCCAGATACGCCGCGCTGAGCGCCTGTATAGCAAAGCTCATATCCATTATTTCAACAGGATGTCCATCTCCGGATGCCAGGTTGACCAGCCTGCCCTGGGCGAGCAAATACAGCCACTTGCCGCCTTCCAGCTTGTAGCCCATGATATTCGGCCTTTGCTCCTGCTTCTCTGTGGCCAGCTTTTCAAGGGTTTCCACATCAACCTCTACATTGAAATGGCCAGCGTTGCACATTATTGCTCCGTCTTTCATCTTCTTAAAAGCAGGGCCGGTAATAACATCCTTACACCCGGTCGCTGTTATGAAAATATCACCAATCTCCGCCGCCTGCTCCATTGGCAGCACATGAAACCCGTCCATTGCCGCTTCTATTGCCTTAACAGGGTCAACTTCCGTCACATATACAATTGCGCCCTGCCCCTTGGCTCTCATGGCAATGCCCTTTCCACACCATCCGTAGCCTGCCACAACCACCTTTTTGCCCGCCACTACCAGATTGGTTGTCCTGTTTATCCCGTCCCAAACCGATTGTCCCGTCCCGTAGCGGTTGTCGAACAGGTATTTGCATTTTGCGTCATTAACTTTTATAACAGGATACCTCAATACCCCTTCTCTTTTCATGGAACGGAGCCTGTTTATCCCCGTTGTGGTTTCCTCGCAGCCCCCAAGTATACTCTCAATCAGCTCAGGCATTCTCCGATGTAATAATTCGGCAAGGTCACCGCCGTCATCTATTACAATATTGGGGCCTGGTTCAAGAACGGATATCAGGTCCCTTTCATACTCTTCCTCAGAAACTCCATGGCGAGCAAATATATTTATGCCTCCCGCTGCCAGAGCGGCGGCCACATCATCCTGGGTAGACAACGGGTTGCAGCCTGTCGCGTAAAGCTCTGCTCCGGCAGCCTTAAGAAGCCTGCACAGGCATGCGGTCTTCGCCTCTATATGCACTGACAGGGCAACCTTCAGATTTCTGAAAGGCTGGGTTTTTATAAACTCTTTTTCAATATCACTTAACAGGGGCATATTGAGCTTTGCCCACTTAATTTTTTTCTCACCTTGAGGAGCAAGGGATATGTCATTTATTCGATACATTATTTAACACCTTTTCGTTTTTATTCATTGGTTTATTGTCTCATTCCCAAACGGCGGCATATTTTTTCCACCTCATAATATACCCTCTGGGAATCTATAGTCATATATTCACCGTTTTTATATAGTATTTTCCCGTCCACAAGTACCGTATCCACCTCAGAACCGTTAGCCGAGTATGCCAGAGCGGAAATGAGATTGTTTTCAGGCTTCATCCAGGGCTTTTCAATGTCCAGGAGGATAAGGTCCGCCTTCATTCCCTTTCTTATTTCGCCGGTTACTCCCCCGAGTCCCAGAGCTTTGGCGCCGTTAGCCGTGGCAATTTTCAGCCCTTCATATGCGCTTAAAAATCCGGCATCCCGGGTGGTCCCTTTATGCAAGAGGGTCAGATAGTTCAGGTCACGGAACATATTCAGCGCGTTATTGCTGGCCGCCCCATCCGTGCCCAGACAAACATTAATCCCCCGGGCAAGCAGCTTTTGCATGGGAGCAAAGCCATTGCCCAGCTTAAGGTTGCTCACCGGATTTGTGGCAACGCTTATGCCTCTTTGCGCCATTATTTCAATATCCGAGTCAGAGAGATATACACAGTGAGCAGCCACGGTATTGCTTTTCAGAACGCCTGCTTCATCCAGCAATTCTACTGGACTGCAGCCATATTTTTCATTTATCTGATTTATTTCATCCTGGCTTTCCGAAACATGGATGTTAAGTCCAACATCAAGCTGGTCAGCTGTGGCGACAACCTCTCGAAGATACCCGGGATCGCAGGTGTATGGCGCGTGTGGGGCAAGCATGAAAGAGAGGCCCTCGCTGCCTTTCCATTTTTCAATTTCTGCAACGGCTTCCCTCAGTCTCCGCTCACCGCCGCCCGGGTCTTCCGAGGAGCCGGTAAGCCCCCTGCTCATAACTGCCCTTATACCACACTCCTGCCGGGCTTTTGCAGCCTCGTCCGGGAATATATACATATCAAGGGAGCATGTGGTGCCCGTCCTGAGCATTTCCATATAGCCCAGCATAGTCCCCCAATATGCGTCCTCCGGCAGCAGCCTGTCTTCCAAGGGTAATATGTTGCCGAAAAGCCAGTCGGTGAAAGCCAAATCATCGGCGTAGTTTCTAAAAACAGTCATATAAGCATGTGTATGCCCGTTTACAAGACCGGGCATCAACAGCTTTCCGGTACCGTCCAGGACAGTTTCAGCTGAAAAGCCCTCTGGTTCGCTGTCTATTCCCGCTATGCACTTGTTTTGTATATAGATATTGCTTTCTCTGACAGTGAATATTTTCTCATCGTCCGGCAGAACCGTTCTGACGTTTTTTATAAGGATATCCATGAATTTTTTCTCCAATGAATTATAAATATTATGCTATTCATAATTCTATAACATTTTCCAAAAGAATACAATAGATATTGTTGTCTTTTTCTTTTAAAGCATTACAAAATACATAATATCCACTGAATAAATGGGGTTTGTGAAAAGAGCAAATTTGCTCTTTTCCACATGCATTGATTGACTGCCTGAATAGATTTGAGGACATACGCCACAAATCCATCGCACTGTAAGAGGCATTATAAAAACGGGGCGGTTCTTCGCCCCGTTGCCATTGTAATTTATTAAATTGGAAAACATGTGGAATTCCATCATCGATGATACTAAAACTGGGAATATTATGCCCACAATCATAGCAGCTTTGCACACAGCCAGGCTATACCGGTAAATGCCGCTCCTGCCGCAGCGTATACCGGCGCAGGTAATCTGAATTTTCTTTTCAGTATATTGTTTTTTACATAGTTATTTGCTATTTTCTGCGCTTCCTTCAAAATATCATCCTGTGAAGTGTTATTTTTCAGAAACGCCCCATCCTTTATAATAAATATCGCTTTTTCGAAAAGCTGGGGATCGGGTGATTTAACGATAATTACTTGTTTTGATATACCTTTAATCATGTCCCACGCTCCAAAACCTTTTAATGGCATTTTAACCGTTTTGATTTTGGAATATTCAAACAAATGCATCAGCTATCAACAGCAGACAGAGTTTTATCATTTTCAACAGTTTGTCCATGGTTATTTCCTGTTTTCAACTGCGATAGTGAGAACAGTCATATCGTCTTCACAGCCGTGTTTCTGGGCAGCCTTCTCCAAAATATCCCGTGCCAGCTCTTTGGCATCATCACCGGTGTAATCTTTTATAGTTTCGGCAATCCACACATCATCATTTCCTGAAACAACTCCATCACTTACTATAACGGCAAAACTGTCCGCCTCAAGCTTCACCTTAATATGGTCCGGCGTACACAGCCCAGCGGCGTCGATACCGGCGGCTATGCTCTCACCGGATACTCTCCTTACTGTCTTTCCTTTTTTAACATACGAGGGCGCCGCACCATATTTAAACATCTGGGTTTCGCCGCTGAAAAGATTTATACACATGAGGTCCACAGTGGCCAAAGTAATGCTCTCTTCTCCTCTTAAAAGCATTACAGAAGAGAGAATCCTCAGGGCCGTCGCCGCAGGCACTCCCGCTTTTAACAGCCTCTCTAGAATTTTAACTGCCGAAGCACTGTCTCTTTTTGCTTCAATTCCGCTTCCCATGCCGTCGGACAGCAATACGCATAATATACCTTCTTCAGTTTTGAAATATGTGCCGCTGTCTCCACTGACTCCGGCGTTCTTTTTTCTGATGGAAGCTATCCCTACAGATGCGGCAAGGGGCTCAGCCTCTAAAACCTGAAGTCTTCCCTTTCTGTTCCTCTCCGACTCGCACAGCCTTTTGCCCACAACCGCGGAAAGCTTGTCCAGATATGATTTGTCCTTTTTCAAATCGTGAATGCCGCTGCCTTCCAGCTCTATATGCAGGCGTTCGTTTTTATCTCTGAACACACCGGCGGTAATATCCGCCCCAATACCTCTCAGGTACAGCTTGAGCTTTTTCTCCAGCTCCCTTTCATATTCCGATGTGGTATCCAGTTCTTCCGCCATGTTTTTCAATACCGAGGACATCTCCAAAAACTGTCTGTATAAAATATCCTGGTTTTCTTTAAGCCTGTTTCTGAACTGTACCCTCAGTAACAGGTTTTTAAGCTCCATATTGGCTGCGGATGTAAAGGCTTTTATATCCAGACATTTATCTCTGAAATAGGAGGGGAAATCCTCTTCCAGCAGCATCCCCCTTTGCATCATGGGCTTTGACGCATCATTCATGGCGTTAAAGGTGTTTATATATTCTCTTTGCCAGCAGTAAACAGACATACGGCATTTGCGACAGGTCATGTCCGCGGCCATATCAAATACGCTTGATATATCGTTATCGTTTTTACCGCCCTCGGCATAATGCCTCAGGAGTTCGTATATATCCCGAAATGCCCTGGCCGCCCGCTCCGCCTTTGCTCTTATATACTCCTTCGATTTTATTGCCCCGTCAAAACTCATTTCCTTTAGAAAGGCCTCTTTCCAGCTTATGAGCAGCGACGAAGGCAGCAGTATAAAAATCACGGATGCTATGAATGTCTCATATAGTATAGCCTCTCTGAATACGCTGTCCCAGCCCCAGAGGACCGCAATTGCGTTGGAAAGAATATATGTTATGGTAAAAATCAGCCTTCCGCCATTTGAAAACACCCCTGATATAAGTCCCGCTATCGAATATGCAGCGGTAAAAAACGGCGGAGAGGCAGATGCCGCGTCCATGGATATACCAAAGGCAATTCCGGACACACTTCCCCATGTCATACCACCCCTGTAGCCTGCGGTCATGACCGCTGTCACCGCCAGGATTCTGCCTGTTGAGATAAAACTGAATATCCTGAGTCCGGAAAGAGAAATGAACAGAGTAGACAGAAGAATCAGCAGGCTGATTCTTTTACGATAGCCTTCCTCCTGGCTTTTCCCAGGGGATAGGACAAGCAGATAAAAATAAGCACTCCCGCCGGCCAGAACCGTCTCCATTATATAGAAAGCCGTTGCCGAAATACTCCAGCCCGCATCGGCTGCATACACAAAGCCTGTACAGGCGGTCATCAATCCTCCTATAAAGGGCATAAACCAGCGCTTTGAATACAGCTTTGTGTCCTTGAAGACAAAGGCAGCCGAGAATATCAGCACACAGATGGAAACATATTTTGTGGCCCATACAAAGCCTCCGGAGCCAACAGCCCCCAAAACTGCGCCTATAATGGCAAACAGCCCGCCGAGCCCCGCTCCCGAAGCGGCAATAAAACCAATTCCAAAGGGCGCGTAATTACCAAATATTTTTGCAGATGATAATAAAAAGCCGAGTACAAGCCTGGCCGCATACTCGGCAGCACGTATCATTACTGGATTTTGAAATGCCGCATTTAAACCCCTAAACAGCTTTTTTGGCACCTTTCCGGTGAGCCTCTCCACATTCTCCCATACCTTGTCCACTATCAACGCCATCCCCTCCTATGTCTTTAATACCGGACGATAGGATTATATAATGGCCATTGGTAATATTTGGTCAAACCGTGGAGTATATTATTATTTTAATATAATAATTGCCAGCAAGGCAAAGCTGGTATAAAATAATAATTATCCAATTCTTTTGGTTATGGAGGTCAGTATGTCTGTTGAAATTGATATGAAACTGCTCGTTTCGGATAAATACACCCTTGAAAAAATAAAAAACAGCGAGATTCTCACCCGGTATTATAAGGATGATTTCGTCATCAGACAAACCTTTTCCGAATATCTGGATACTCCCGACTGGGATTTGGATCAAAATAACTACATCCTCCGGATAAGGAAATGGGAAAACTATCATGTGGCCGCCCTAAAGCACGGCACAATCGATCATTTGGAGCATCCCGGTCTTTTCAGGGGTCGTCAGTGGACATGCTATTATTCTACTCCTGAAACCGTTATATCCGATTTGCAGGCCAGGGCAGCTCCTGAGGAGTTATCCGAAATTGTCAAAGACAAAAAGCTGGAGGTATGCTTTTCCTCAGAGTATAAGCGCCTGTATACAACACTGTATATGCCCGACAGGGTTCGTATCGAGCTTACTCTTGATGAGGGCAGCATACATTGTGACGGCAAAAGTGAGTCTCTTTATCATATCGGTTTTGAGCTGCTCTTCGGCAACACCGAGGCGCTGGTAAATCTCTCTTCTCAAATCATGGAAGCCTTTGGTTTGATGCCGGATCTTCTGACCAAGCAACAGAGGGCCCTGAGGCTTATTCGCAGCAGAATATAAGCATTTTCTAAGAGAGTATATGAATAACTTCACTATAAATCTGGAACGGGAAGACAGAAAAATCCCCCTCTACGAGCAAATATATCTTTTTATATGCAATGAAATAAAAAGCGGGCGGCTGAAGGCCGATGAAAAGCTGCCTTCAAAAAGATCCCTGGCAGCTCATTTAATGATAAGCTTAAATACTGTTGAAACAGCCTACTCAATGCTTTTGCAGGAAGGATATATATACTCCGCTCCGCGCAGCGGTTATTATGTATCAAGAGCCTTTGTAGAGTTTTCGCTGCCTGAAAAAGAACCCCCAATTGAACCACCGGCATCCGAAACCCGGACATCCGAAACTCGTTTTAAATATGGCTTTCTGACCAATACCGTGGATACATCCTCCTTTCCCTTCAAAACCTGGGCAAAGCTCGGCAAGGAGGTTTTATATTCAGGACAGTCCCTCCTTTCAATAGGGGACCCTTCTGGAGATGTTACTCTCAGGGAAAGCCTTTGCAAGTATCTTCGCGAGTTTCGGGCCGTGGACTGCTCACCCTCTCAAATAGTCATAGGCGCGGGCATAGAGTATCTTCTCATGCTTTTAAACCGCATTATACCCCATGAACTTACCTTTGCCGTTGAAGACCCCGGATACGGGAAAACGAGAGCCGTTCTCCTGGGCGGCAGGCGAAAACTCTCTTACATCCCCCTTGACCATGAGGGCATGTCTCCCTCCTGCCTGTCGGCCAGTGGCGCTGATATTGCCTATATAACACCCTCATGCCAGTTCCCCACGGGTATTATCATGCCGGTGGCAAGGCGCCTGGAGCTCATAAGCTGGGCTAATGAATATGAGTACCGATATATTATTGAGGATGATTATAACAGTGAGTTCAATCTCATGGGAAAGCCCATCCCTTCCCTTCAGGGTATGGACAGCGACAAAGTCATTTATATGAGCACCTTTTCACGAAGTCTGGCCCCTTCCATCAGAATCGCATATATGGTTCTGCCGAAGGTCCTTCTGAAGGATACAAGAGATATGCTGTCCTCCTACTCCTCCACCGTCTCCAGATTTGAGCAGAATACTCTTGCCCGCTTTATAGACGGCGGATATCTAAACCGCCATATCAACAGAATGAAGACCCTCTACCGCCGGCGGAAGGAGTTTTTTCTGGAGTATTTGAAGCCTTACCTGGAAGCCCTTGATATAACCGTTTCCGGCGATACCGCGGGACTCCACCTCCTTCTTACCATGCCAAAGGCCCTGGCAGAGGAAGTTTACAGACGAGCGGAGGCCAATAAAATCAAACTCTACAGACTCTCCGAATTCTATGCGGAAGAATCGGACAGGGGAAGAAACACTCTGCTCCTTGGCTTTGCAGGCACAGAGAAGGAGGATTTAAAAAATGCCGTTGACCTTCTTTTTGGAAATTTGCAATCTGGTCCCATTTAATAATTCAATACTGACTCTTTCATAAAGTCCAGATTTGCCTTATACTTTTTCAAAAGAAAGAAATGGAGGAATATCGTTGAAGGAGCGGCTATCTCTGAAGAGGATTACCATTGCAGGTCTGCTGGCTGCAGCAGTGTGTGCAGCCTCCCTTGTATCGGTTCCCATACCAACACCAATAGATAATACAAGACTGCATTTGGGAAACATAATGTGCATATTGTCAGGACTGCTTATGGGCGGTTTTTTAGGAGGCTGCTCTGCCGGAATAGGCTCTTTTTTCTTCGACCTGTTAAATCCGGAATATATCGCTTCCGCGCCCTTTACACTGGTGTTTAAATTTTTCATCGGCTTCATAGCCGGCAGCATTGCCTTTGCCGGGGGCAAAAACGGCCGGAATACGGCATCAAACATACTGGGCGGCGCTCTAGGATCTGTTGCTTATGTTATTTTATATCTTGGGAAATCCTACATTGAAAACAGATTGGTATACAATCTGGATATAGACACATCCCTCGCAGTTCTGGCGCCAAAGGCCATCGCTTCACTTGCCAACGGCGTGATAGCGGTCATCGTTGCCGTACCCCTTGCCGCCTTTATAAGGGCCGCCATGAAAAGGGCAAATCTAAGTCTTCAGTGATATCAATTCCCACCGGCTGGCATTTATTAAATCAGCATGTTAAAGGGGCATGGATTTTTGTAATCCATGCCCCTTGGGCTTTCTTCATTCTTGACCGCGCCTTGAACTATACGGCACCCATGGACGCATTTTTCTTTGAACGCAGTGTCTCAAGGACCGTATGCAGCTTCTCTACTATGTAATCCACCTCTTCCTGAGTATTGCGCTCACTAAGGGAAAACCGCAGGGACGCTCCCGCCAGCTCATCGGGATATCCGGCGGCCTTCAGGACCCTGGAGGGCTCTCCTGAGCCGGCGCTGCAGGCACTGCCGGAGCTTACGCATATCCCTTCCTCATTGAGACTGCTGACTATGGGCATGCTCTCAAGGCCTTCAAATACAAAAGACGCTATCCCCGGCAGTCTGTTTACCGGATCCCCTGTCAGCCTGGCATAAGGGATTTTCAGCACCCCTTCAATGAGCCTGTCCCTCAGTGCCGCTGTCTTTTTCATATTTTGCTCCATTTTGTCAGCGGCTTCTCTCAGAGCGGCGGCCATGCCAACTATCCCTGGCACATTTGAGGTTCCGGAGCGTCTCCCCTTTTCCTGGCCACCGCCTGAAATCAGCGGCGGCAATATGTTTCCCACCTTTATATACAGGGCGCCTACGCCCTTAGGCCCTCCAAATTTATGCGCCGAAAGAGAAAGCATATCGACTCCCAGCTCCGACACATTTACCGGAATATGTCCCACTGCCTGCACGGCATCCGTATGAAACAGGACTTTGTGCGCCTTTGCCCTCCCGCTGAGCCCCTCTATATTCAATATGGTGCCGATTTCATTATTGGCCATCATAATACTGACTAATATCGTGTCTTCCCTTATTGCCCTTTCAAGCTCCTCAGGGTCAACCAGTCCGTATTTATCCACCGGCAGATATGTAACCTCAAAGCCTTGTTTCTCCAGCTTCTGCGCCGGGTAATAAACGGCGCTGTGCTCAATGGATGTGGTGATAATATGCCTTCCTCTGGATTTTCTCGCCTCGGCAGTGGCATATAATGCCCAGTTGTCCGCCTCTGTACCACCGGAGGTGAAAAACACCTCATTGACTCTGGCACCGATAATACCGGCTATGGTACGCCTTGCTTCCTCAACCGCCTGCTTTGCCTCCAGTCCATAGCAGTATATTGCAGAGGGATTGCCGAAGCTTTGGAGAAAATATGGCAGCATAGCCGAAAATGCCTCTTCAGATACAGGTGTTGTGGCCGCATAGTCCGCATATATTGTTTTTCTGTGCATTTGTACCTCCCGGTTGTGTCAATTAATGTCCAGTGAACAAACCTGTTTTGCCCTTTCAGATACATTGATTGGCTGTCTGAATGGATTTGCAGTCACACACCACAATTCCATTGTGCTGTGCCTTTGTTTTAAAATAAAATCTTTCTATATCAGCCACCTGAGGCCACTTTTTCATCTAAAGCCAATGAGCCGCCCAATACGGGTAGCTCATTAATTCTATAGCTTAAAGTATTTCCTTACTTCATGTGCGTCTTTTTTAATCTGTTCTTTCAGCTCCTCTACAGATTTAAACTTTTTTTCCGGCCTGAGCATTTTGTGAAACTCCAGTCTGACCCGTTTCCCATATATGTTCTTGTTAAAATCCAAAATATAGCTCTCTACGCTCGCTTCGCTTTCATCCCTGACTGTGGGGCGCACCCCAATATTCGTCACGGCATAATGAATCTTTTCCTCATCCTCTATCTGTACAGTGGTAGCGTAAACTCCATGGGCGGGAACGAGTACATTTTCGGGAAATTTCATATTTATCGTAGGAGAACCCATCTTGCTGCCCAGCTTATAACCAAACCTGACGATATCTGTCAGGGAGTGGGGATGCCCGAGAAACTCTCTGGCTTTTTCCATATCTCCTTTTGACAGAAGCTCCCTGATATAAGTTGAGCTTACTCTGATACCGTCAATAGCCACCTGGGGCATAACATCACAGCCCAGCCCAAGCTCGGCGCATTTTTCCGCAAGTTTTTGAGAATTTCCTTCACCCTTATAGCCGAATCTGAAATCGTAACCTACGACAAAATGGACCGCAGAAAAATCCCGGACCAGCCATGATATGAAATCCCGCCAACGCATATGCATAAGGTTATGGTCAAATTGCAGGACGATTATCTCCTCAATACCAAAATAACGTCTGATTATCTCTGCCCTCTCTTCAGGTGAGGTAATCAGCTCAACCTTTTCCCCCGAAACAAGACGACCGGGAGATACATCAAAGGTCAAAACCGCAGGGGTTGCCCTCAGGCCCTCCGAGATCTCTGCGGCTTTTTTCAGCAATGTGGCGTGTCCTCTGTGTACGCCGTCAAAAAATCCTAAAGCTATTACTTTTTTTTCTTCGTTCATACCTGTGGTATCCCCTTCCGGTACCTCATTTAATCTCAAAAAAGTTTTTGATCGTCACCAGTTGCCCGTCAGGCCGCACCTCTCCCAGCATCAAAAACTCTCCATCTTCGGAATATACCCTGTACCTGCCCTGGACTACACCGGCTTTATTTATCCGAGCGCCGTTTCGGCATCTTTTTTCTTCTTTTTTATCCAATTTAAGAGACCCAAACTCCAAAAACAGTGTGTCCACAGGAAGCAAAAGGCTTGCAGCCTCACCGTTTTTTGCCGCCTGTTCTACTTCCTCAATTGTCAGGGCGCGGTTAATGTCAAAAACACCGGACCTCATCCTTATAAGCCCGGACATGCCCCCCCCGCATCCGAGAAGCCTGCCTATATCGTGGCATATGGTTCTCACATAGGTTCCCTTTGAGCAAACGATGCGAAGGCTGACCTCCGTACCATCAAAGGAGAGCAGTTCTAACTCCTTTATGAGTATTTTCCGGGCAGGCCTTTTTATGCTTTTGCCCTCCCTGGCATATTCATATAGCTTTTTGCCACCTATCTTAACTGCCGAATACATGGGCGGCACCTGCAGGCGCTCCCCTTTAAAACCCTTAAGGACACGGATTAACGTTTCCTCAGATACATTGACGTCATATGTCTCAAGAACACTTCCGGTCGTATCCTGTGTATCTGTTACAAGTCCAAGCCTCAGTCCGGCTATATATTCCTTTTCCACATTCTCCGCAAACTCCACGGCCCGGGTAGCCCGTCCCACAAACAGAGGCAGCACCCCCGTTGCCATAGGGTCAAGGGTACCACCGTGGCCAATACGTTTTTCTCCCAGGAGCCGCCTCATTTTGGCTACCACATCGTGAGATGTCCAGTTTTGCGGTTTATTTATTATCAAAATACCAGTCATAATAATATCTCAGGCTATATTTTCTTCCAGACCTTTTCTGCGGCCGCCAGCATCAACCTCTTAGCCTCCTCAATTGAGCACTCCAGCGTGCATCCGGCCGCCATCCCATGGCCTCCCCCTCCATATTGGCTGCAGATATCGTCTGCGTTTGCGTAGTTAACCGTCCTTACCGACACCTTGCAAAGATTGTCTCTAAGCTCCGTTATGGTTATGCTTGTCTCAACTCCCTCTATCTGTCCGGCAACTACGGCAATGTCCTCCATGTCGTCTTCATCTGCCCCGGCTTTATCTATCATTTCCCTTGTTATGGCCGCTATTACAAGCTGGTTTTCCTTGAAAAACTCCAGGCTGTTTATTATATAGCCTTCCAGCTTCACTCTGCTCTTCGTTTTTGTCATAAAAATCTTTTTATTGATAATTCCGTTCTGCGCTCCGGCTTCCACAAGGGCCGCGGCGGTTTTCAAGGTGTTCGCCGTTGTGTTTTTATATCTGAAGCAACCTGTGTCGGTAGACACCGCAATATACAGCAGCTGTGCGGTTTCATAGCTTACAGACCCTGCAAGCTCCATTAAAACATGGTATATAATCTCTCCGCAGGAAGCATATTCACTCATGATAAAGCTTTCTTTGGCATACATTTTATTGGATTTGTGATGGTCTATTGACAGATCGATTTTCCCAATCAGTTTCTCTGCGTTAATTTGAATAATCTCTTCATCTGCCGTATCGACACTGATTATAAAATCCGGACTGTAATCCTCCGGAGCATGATACTTTTCCACATAAGGCAGGTATCTGGAAGTTGTCTGAGGGTTTTCAAGTATATATGCGTTTTTTCCCAACTCTCTGAGGCCATTACAAAGGCCGGCTGCGCTGCCAAGGGCATCGCCGTCCGGTCTATGATGGGAGATTATCAGAAAATTGTTGTTTTTTCTCAACGCCTGAAGGGTTTGGCTTAAGCTGAACATACACGTCTCCAATAACCGCTGAGGAAAATCTCCATGGATCTTTTACGAAATCGCGGCTGCCGCTTTTACGGCAAGCGGCTTGCCGTATTATTTAAAATACTCCGGTTTATACAGGCTAGTTTCCCTCATCCCCTATGCCAAGCTCGTCTATAAGCTTATTTATATGCGCACCATGAGCTATAGATTTGTCTATTTCAAATATAAGCTCCGGAGTATATCTCAGGCTGAGATTGCGTCCAAGCTCTCGACGGAGGTAGCCTGCGGCGGATTTCAGTCCCTTAAGAAGCTCTTTTTCATCCACCTGACCATAATAACTGATAAACACTCTGGCATATCGCAGATCAGCCGTCGTGTCGACTCCCGTCACACTGAGCATCCCCTGACCTACTCTCGGATCCTTAACATTTTTCAACAGATCATAGAGTGTTCTTTTTATATCCTCGTTAATTCTCATAATCTTGTTGGAAGCCATCATGCACCATCCATTCCGCCGTATAGCGCCGGCCAAATATTATATTTAATCGCTGCCTACGCACCACCGTATCGCCTGTCTCTTTTGCTATAGGAGCTGATTGCTTTATCCAATTCACGCTCATTAAAATCAGGCCACAGGGTATCGGTAAAATATAGCTCTGCGTATGCCGACTGCCATATCAGGAAATTTGATATCCTGTACTCCCCACTTGGGCGAATTATCAAATCGGGATCGGGAATACCCGCAAAAAAGGTATACTTTGCAAAGGTCTCCTCGGTAAGCTCATTTGCCCTTCCGTCCCGATAGTCCTGGGCATACTTTTGCGCGGCTTTAATTATTTCATCTCTCCCACCGTAATTCAGGCACAGATTTACCTGAAACCCATTGAGTTTTTCCGCTATCTGACTTGTTTTATTCACCAGCTGACGAATTTTTGGCGAGAGCTCCTCAATATTTCCCATCACGGCCAGCCGAATACTCTCTTTTTCCATCTTTTCAATCGCTTCATGAAGATATTTTTCAAGGAGTGCCATTATACCTGATACCTCTTCATCAGGGCGCTTCCAGTTTTCCGTGGAAAAAGCAAATACGGTAAGATACTCTATACCAATATTCTTGCAATAGGTAGCTATCTTCCTAAAGACTTCGGCTCCGACGGAATGCCCCGCTGTTCGCGGCAATCCGCGTTTTTTCGCCCATCTTCCATTGCCGTCCATTATAATTGCAATATGGCGGGGGAGCTTAATGCTTTCAGCTTTCCCCGCCCTGCTCATCGGCTTTTTTAACTTAAATATGCTCATGGCGTTATCTGCTCACCTTATTCATGCCCGGATACTAGATTTCGCTGAGCTCTTTCTCCTTTGCTTCTACAATACTGTCGACTTTCTCAATGTGTTCATCGGTAATCTTTTGCAGATCCTTCTCCACATTCTTCAGGTCATCCTCGGTTATCTCAGACTTCTTTTTCATCCCTCTGTATTTTTCCAAGGCTTCTCTTCGGATATTCCTGATTGCGACCTTACTATCCTCGCCATATTTACGAATCTGCTTAATCAGCTCCTTACGCCGCTCCTCTGTGAGCTGGGGAAACACCAGCCTGATAACCCGTCCGTCATTCTGGGGATTGATACCCAGGTCGCTGGCCTGGATGGCCCGCTCGATGGGCTTTATACTGGATGTATCCCAGGGCTGAACAACAAGAGTTCTGGGGTCCGGTGTGGAAATGGAGGCAATCTGCTGAACCGGTGTCGGCTCACCGTAATAATCTACCCTTATCTGGTCCAGCACGGCAGGATTTGCTCTACCGGCGCGTACCGTGGCAAATTCATTTTTCATTACCTCCAGTGTTTTTTGCATTTTTTCTTTATATTCCTTATATTCACCCTTATTCATAATGAACTCCTTGCACCGCGAACAGATTGCAAACAATCAGGTCTCCTGTCTGCCGGGTTATCGGCATCATGGAGCTCTCTGCAATTGATTTCGCGGTTGCCGCTTTGTATCGGCAGGCGGCACGCCGTTTTAGTTATCATGAAAACCGGCCTGTTCATCGCTGATATTATGTCAATACACCGTGGTGCCAACCTTATCGCCCTCAATAACCTTCAGGATGTTTTCAGGGTTTTCAAGGGCAAACAAAATAACCGGAATTTGGTTGTCCATTGAAAGAGAGGTAGCCGTTGAATCCATTACACCCAGCCGTTTTAAGAGAATTTCGTTATATGTTATAGAATCAAATTTCTTGGCATCTGGGAATAAATGCGGATCTGCATCGTAGACCCCATCTACATTTTTCGCCAGTAATATAGCATCAGCATGTATTTCCGCGGCTCTGAGAACGGCTGCCGTATCTGTTGAGAAGAACGGATGGCCTGTTCCACATCCGAAAATTACTATCCTTCCCTTTTCAAGATGTCTTATGGCCCTTGACCTTATAAAAGGCTCCGCAACGGCACGCATTTCTATGGCAGTTTGCACCCGTACCGGAACATCCATCTGTTCCAGAACATCGGCCAGCGCCAGGCAGTTGAGAACCGTTGCCATCATACCCATATGGTCTGCCCTCACCCGTTCGACAACTCCGCCTCCATCCTTTACACCCCGCCAGAAGTTCCCACCTCCGACGACAACACCTATCTGGACACCCCGCTCCAAACACTTTTTAAGCGTTTTGCACACATTCTTGATAACATCGAAATCCAGACCTCTGCCATTTTCACCCCCCAAAGCTTCTCCGCTTACCTTTAAAAGCACTCTTTTGTATTTCAGCTTTTTCTTTTCCATATTACTTCATCCATTCCTCCACTTTTCAGCAGCCAGCAATATATAGATTTATCAAGGGATATCCGATTATTTATTTTCCGGGAAATACCGCCAAATGTCAAGATTGGAAATCTGCCAATATTGATATCTTACTCATTTTAATACAAAATTTGCAATTTTAAAAGGGGTTTGTCATAAAAACAGAAAACAGCTTAAATAAATAAATCTCCGCCTGTGGTCGTAATCAATGCGGCCACGGCGGAGATTTATTTGTTGAGCTATTTTACCATATTAGCGACTTCGTCGGCAAAGTTATCAGCTTTCTTTTCAATTCCCTCGCCGGTCTCGAACCGCACGAAAGAAACAATCTTAATCGTCCCGCCTAAATCCTTGGCCACATTCGCTACATGCTTTTCTACGGTTATCTTGCTTTCCTTTACAAAAGCCTGCTGCGTAAGGCAAATATCCTCAAAGAACTTTTTCATGCGTCCTTCAACCATTTTTTCCGCCACCATGCGGGCTTTGTCCTCAGGAAGATTTTTTTGCTTGTTTTCCTCAAGAGCTTTATTCATCTGAATTTCTCTCTCCCTGGCAACCTCCTCTTCCGGAACGGATGATTGGTCAAGGTACTGAGGGCGCATAGCCGCAATCTGCATTGCAAGATCCTGTCCCAGCTCTTTAACGGTATCGCTGCCCTTTATATTGTCGGATACTTCCATATTAACCAGAACCCCGATTTTGCCTCCCATATGAATATATGGCGCGGTAATTCCTGTATCGTAGCGGACAAAGCGGCGGATTTTTATGTTTTCGCCTATTACCTGAATCCTGTCCTGAAGCATATCGGCCACACTTTTTGAAGTTCCGGGGTATTTCATTGTTAAAAGAGTGTCAATATCAGAGGGATTCTCCTTTGCCACTACCTCCGCCACATCGTCGGCAAACTTACGAAAATCATCATTTTTTGCGGCAAAGTCTGTTTCTATGTTTACCTCGACCATAGCGGCGGCCCCGTCTTCGGATATATAAGTGCGGCATACTCCTTCTGCTGCAATCCGGCCCGCCTTTTTCTGGGCTGTGGCAAGTCCCTTTTCACGGAGATATTCTATAGCCTTATCCATATCTCCGCCTGCTTCGGTAAGGGCCTTTTTACAATCCATCATTCCGACGCCTGTCATATCTCTGAGCTTCTTAACGTCACTTGCAGTAAATGCCATATATAGTCATTCCTTTCTTCACAATTGCTTTCGTTCAATCGCAAAAGTGCCGCAACTGTGCGGCACGTTCGCAAATATTCAAAAACTTAACAGATTTTTCGTTCTTCCTACTGCTCCATAACCTCGCCGTCCGAGCCGACTTCTTCATTCTCTTCCGCGGTCTCAATGGCAGCCGCGTTTTTAACCTCAAAGTCCTCGGCTTCTGCCGCTGCGTCCTCTGATTCAGCCTCGGTTTTGGTCTCTGTTTCAGTTTCAGCTTCAACAACGCCTTCAGCTTCAGCACTGACTTCAGCCACCGCATCGCTGCCCTGGCGTCCTTCCAGGACTGCATTAGCAATTGTTGCGGTAATCAGTCTGATAGCTCTAATGGCATCATCATTACCCGGTATCACATAATCTATCTCGTCAGGATCGCAGTTTGTATCAACGATAGCCACAATCGGTATACCCAGCTTTCTGGCCTCCGCTATGGCAATGCGTTCCTTTCTCGGGTCAATAATTAAAAGAGCGCCCGGCAGCTTCTTCATATCCTTTACGCCGCCCAGATATTTTTCAAGCTTGTTTATTTCATTTGTGAGCTTGACGACTTCCTTCTTGGGAAGCATATCGAATGTGCCGTCCTCCTGCATATTCCGCAGTTGAGTCAGCCTGTCAATCCTTGTGCGCATCGTTTTAAAATTTGTGAGCATGCCGCCAAGCCACCTGGCATTTACATAAAAGGCTCCGACTCTTTCGGCTTCCTCCTTAATGGAGTCCTGTGCCTGCTTCTTCGTTCCTACAAACAAAACGCTATCACCGTTTTCAGTGAGCTCACGAACGAAGTTATATGCTTCCTCCAGCTTCTTGACTGTTTTCTGCAGGTCAATAATGTAGATACCATTGCGCTCCATATAGATATATGGTGCCATTTTGGGGTTCCATCTTCTGGTCTGATGCCCGAAATGCACTCCGGCTTCCAGAAGCTGTTTCATAGTTACTACTGACATGAATTTCCTCCTGTTTTTGTTATTACCTCCAGCCGCTTCGTATTTATGCGCCCACCCTTTTCAGTGCACCTGGGCATATAAATCCGCAGCTGTGCGTAATGCGGAAGTATTTTAGCACGAATACCGGTGATATGCAAGTTATTTTTCCCTGATTTGCGCTCATTTATTAAAAAATGTACTGTTAATTCCCATTTTGTTTTTCCCGTATTCAAAGGCCTGTGCGATTAGTACCATATTTTTTTGCTTCTCTTCTCCCTTTTATGCTCCTTTACATCCACCAGTATTATATCATCTCCTATCCTTATTATCTTGTCCCAAAATATCACATAATCATCTTCCCTTCCGAATAATCCCAAAATTCTGCAAGGTCCGGGCACTACAATTGCTATAAGCCGTCCATCCGTGACCTCGACGATAACATCGTCCACAAAGCCCAAGCGGCACCCGTCGCAAATGTTAATAACCTCCTTGCACCTCAGATCAGCTATTCTGCACCGCATGGCAAACCTCCGAATATGAGTATTTTAGCATTCGATTGATTTATATTCACCCACTGCATGTACCTATGCTATGCGTATACTGACCCTTCTGCCCCGCGGACAGGCCAAAAAGTCCGGCTGCATAAATCCTGAATTTGTATATAACCCTTCCTCTTTGCTTAATCTACACTTTTTGATATAATGTTAATAAAATTATAAAACATGATATGTAAGAGGTATTGTAAAATGAAACGCCGTACTGTTGCTCCCATATATTCTCAAATTGCATTTGATATAGCCTCAAAAATTGCCCGGGGAGAGCTCAGGGAGGGAGAGCGAATTTCCGGCCGTTCCCTGACTGCCAGCCAGTATTCGGTTTCTCCGGAAACCGTTCGCCGCTCATTCAGGCTTCTTGCCGACATGGAAATATTGGATATTCAGAAAAACAGCGGGGCAATTGTTCTCTCAAAGAGTAATGCTGTCCAGTATATAGAAAAATTTGAAACAAAAAAGGACATCGGTTTGCTTAAAGAACAGCTTAAAGAACTGCTGAAGGAGCGGGAAAAAATAAATAACCGTATTGTTGAGGTAATTAATGAAATAATTGATATTAGCGAGCGTTTTCGGAACAGTGATCCTCTTCGCAGCTATGAGTTTCGCATTGCCCCCGATTCTCCCCTTATAGGAAAGACTATCGCCAACTCCAAGTTCTGGCAGAACACAGGAGGAACCATAGTCGCTATTCGCAGAGGTAGCAGAATAATCCTGTCTCCGGGCCCTTACGCGGAGTTTTTATGTGACGATACCATTATAGTATCAGGTGAAATCGACGTGTCTGAAAGAGTGGAAACCTTTATAAATCCATAGATATGTGCTCCTTTCCATGTACTGTGATCAGCGTCATCCTAATAAGCTTTTCATTTTAAAACTGGCTGCCCTCACAATACAGGCAGCCAGTTTTTTCTCCAGGTTTTCTTGACAAATCAATACCTCTTGTGTATCATATAACAAATCATGTGTGACAACTTGTTTGTTTTTGCAGATTGTCACATATGAAGTTTTTTTATTTTTAAGGAGGCTATCTATGAGTAAAAAGATAATATTTATTTCTCTTCTGCTGGCGGCTGTTATGCTATTTGGAGCCTGCGCTTCAAATCAGAACACACAGCCTACGAACCCCGGGGATTCTACGAATACCAAATCAAGGCCGGTGGTGTTTGCCGATATCGGCTGGGACAGCATAAGGTTCCACAATGCCGTTGTAAGATTTATAGCCGAAGAAGTCTATGGACTGGAAACTGAGGAAGTTTCAGGCACCACCCCCATCACATATACCGCTCTTTTAAAGGGAGATATCGATGTTTCCATGGAAATGTGGACAGATAATCTTGCCACCTACAAAGAGGACCTTTCAGAGGGCAAGTTTAAAGAGCTGGGGATTAACTTCGGAGATAATACCCAAGGTCTCTATGTACCCAGATATGTTATTGAAGGTGATGCCGAGCGCGGTATCGAACCGATGGCACCTGATTTAAAAACCGTTGAGGACTTAAAAAATTATCCTCAGGTATTCCAGGACCCTGATAATCCCTCAAAGGGACGTATTTACGGGGCAATATCTGGCTGGGATATAGACACCATAATGAGAAAAAAGTGTCAATACTACGGCTTGACCGAGTCTTATAATTACTTTGATCCCGGTTCTGATGCCGCTCTTTCAGCCGCTTTTGCCTCTGCCTATGAAAAAGGCGAACCCATCGTAGGCTATTACTGGGAGCCCACATGGCTGCTTGGTAAATATGATCTGGTGCTTCTGGATGATGCTCCCTATGACGCAGAGCTCTACCCTGAAGGCAAGACAGCCTGTCCTTCTGTGGAAGTCACGGTTTGCGTAAGCAATGACTTCTATGCAGCCTTTCCTGAATTTTGTGAGTTTCTCAGTAACTATAAAACCTCCAGCGCCCTTACTTCAGAAGCTCTCTCCTATATACAGGATACAAAGGCCTCTTATGAGGAAACTGCCATTTGGTTTCTTAAGGAAAATGACCAGCTTATCAGCCAGTGGCTGCCGGAAACCAAAGCAGAGCTCCTGCGCAATGAGCTCAATGAATAAGGGGGGAATTTTATGCCGGATTGGTTATATAACTTTCCTGAAACAATAAAACTGAACATACGTGAACCGATTGATGAGTTTATTTCATATATAAATGTCAATTGGGAAGGCTTTTTTGACGCTGTCACCAAGGGCCTTCGCGGCATGCTCAAAGGTGTCAACTGGTTTATAGGCATCATTCCCTGGTGGGTGCTGGTCCTGGCAGTATTCATACTGACGTGGATAACCACCAAAAAGCCCCTCAGAGCGGTGCTCTATTCTCTTTTGCTGATTTTTATTGGCTCCATGGGTCTGTGGTCATATATGGAGCAGACTCTGGCAATAGTCATCACCTCGGTGATACTGTCACTTGTCATCGGCTTCCCTCTAGGCATTCTTGTTGCCTCGGGTAAAAAAGCCGACGCGATTATTCGACCAGTTTTGGACACAATGCAAACAATGCCGTCATTTGTTTATCTGATTCCCGCCGTCATGCTGTTGGGGCTTGGAAACGTACCCGCGGTAATAGCTACGACCATATATGCCATACCTCCCATTATTCGCCTGACCAGCCACGGCATTAAGCAGGTGGACGCGGAGGTGGTGGAAGCGGCTCACGCCTTTGGCTCAACCCGCTGGCAGACCCTGATAAAGGTTCAGATCCCACAGGCAATGCCTACCATTATGACCGGCGTAAATCAAACCATCATGATGGCTTTGGCAATGGTTGTCACCTGCTCCATGATAGGTGCAACAGGACTTGGCTCTGAGGTTATCATCGGTATCAACCGTCTGGAAATCGGCCGAGGCTTCGCTGCCGGTATATCTGTGGTAATTATGGCGGTTATCCTGGACAGACTGACCCAGGGCATCTACAAACCCAAAGGAGGTGACCTGGTTGCCGAGCAAAGCAGAGGTTTTATTAAAGGTAAATAATCTTTACAAACTTTACGGGGTTAACCGCCAGGCTGCAAGAGACCTGATGAAAAAGGGCGCGGACAAAAGCGAAATACTCAAACAGACCGGAGTAACAGTGGCTGTCAACAATGTGTCCTTTGAAGTGGAGCGGGGCAAGATATTTGTTCTTATAGGTTTGTCCGGCTCAGGTAAATCCACCGTTATAAGATGTATAAACATGCTGCAGCAACCCTCCTCGGGAAGCGTCATATTTGAAAACCAGGATATCGGCAAGCTGTCTCGTAAGGAATTGCTGGAATTCCGGCGCACCAAGGCATCCATGGTTTTTCAAAACTTCGGCCTCATGTCACACAGGGACGTCCTGGGAAATGTGGCATACGGTCTTGAGATTCGCGGAGTAAAAAGAGAAGAGCGCGAGTATAAAGCCATGGAAATGATTAAAATGGTGGGTCTGGAGGGCTGGGAGCACCAAAACCCTTCTTCCCTGAGCGGTGGTATGCGCCAGCGTGTGGGGATAGCAAGAGCACTTACCAATGACCCGGAAATGCTGCTCATGGACGAGCCTTTCTCGGCGTTGGATCCGCTGGTGCGGCGCGATATGCAGTTTGAACTTCTGTCAATTCAGAGGAAAATGAATAAGACAATCCTGTTCATCACCCATGATATAGACGAAGCCTTCATGCTGGGAGATATGATTGGTATCATGCGGGACGGAAAGCTCATTCAGGTCGGCACGGCCGAGGAAATGACCTCAAATCCCGCCGATGACTATGTACGCGACTTTATTGTCAGCGCCGATAAATCCCGGGTTTTCTGCGCAAAACATGTTATGATAACTCCCTCTTCATTGATTCGCCTCAGTGACGGTTCTGGAAAAGCCTTATCAATAATGAAGCGCAACGGAGTATCCAGCTCATATGTGATTGACGATAAGATGACTTTCATAGGAGTACTGACTCTGGAAGACGCCATGAAGGCTCGTTCGGAGAATCTCTCTGTGGAGTCATTGGTTATAAGAGATGTGGAAACGGTTAAGGAGGATGACCTCATAGCCGACATCATGCCCCAGGCTGCTCGGACAAGATTCCCCCTGGCAGTCGTGGACGAGGAGGGCAGGCTGAAAGGCATAGTATCGAAAGCCGCCGTTTTGTCCTCCATAAGCTAAATTAACAATTAAGCTGTATTAACTGAGGGGTGCCGCAGCAGGCTTAAGCGCTGAGCGGCACCCCGTATTTTCATATTTTTGATGGCTTTTTGGATCCAGTGCTCCAAATACGCGGAACAACTTTTATATTTAATGCCTGCTGAATAATTAAAAACGCAACAACTGCAATAATTTGACAGCGTTTTTGAATTGTTCAGGTGCGAGGTTTTTTGTTGTATTCAGCAAAAAACCTTGCACAATAGATTTGCGGCGTGTGTCCGTAAATCTATTTAGGTAGTCAATCAATGCCTACTGAACAAATGCGTTTCGCAAAACGCATTTGTTCAGTAGGCATTATTTAGTTTGTGGCCAGGGAGTGGGACAGCCTTTAAAAAATGCCCAGCTTTCAAATGCTGAGCATTTTTGTTTCACAAATTCTTTTTTATCTGGTTTATGGCGCTCTTCTCCAGCCTGGAAACCTGGGCCTGGGAGATTCCCACCTCGTTTGAGACCTCCATCTGGGTCTTACCCTCGTAAAACCTGAGGGCCAGTATATGCTTCTCTCTCTGCCCCAGTCTGGCTATGGCGTCCGATAGGGCTATCTGCTCCAGCCAGCTCTCATCATTATTTTTCGTGTCCCCCACCTGGTCCATCACGCATATTGCATCCCCGCCGTCGGTATAAACCGGCTCATAAAGGGATACGGGCTCCATGATGGCATCTATGGCAAAGACCACTTCCTCCCTTTTCAAATCAAGCTCCTTGGCTATCTCCTCCACTGTGGGGTCTCTCTGTTTTTCGTTTGTCAGCCGCTCTTTCACCTGCAAAATCCTGTATGCGGTGTCACGCATTGATCTGGAAACCCGGATTGTGCTGTTGTCCCTCAGATACCGCCTTATCTCGCCTATTATCATAGGTACTCCGTATGTGGAAAACCTCACCCCCTGGGACAAATCGAAGTTATCTATCGCCTTGATAAGACCAATGCATCCCACCTGGAAAAGGTCGTCGGCATTTTCTCCCCTGCCTAAAAACTTCTGTATAACGGAAAGCACAAGTCTGAGATTTCCCGAAATCAGTTCTTCTCTTGCCTTCTTATCCCCTTCCTTGCACCTTTTTAAAAGCTCGTTTATTTCATCATTTTTCAAAACCTTCAGTTTTGATGTATTTACGCCGCTCAGCTCGACTTTACCCTGCATAATTTTCTCTCGAACCTCCCAGGACGTTTTTATCCTTCAACTACGATTAAACCGTAATTTATTTCATAAGGTCAGTATTCCCCGAGAGCTTTTTTTAATACAGGTAAATCGCTCAGCCTTAATTTGGTAATTTTTATATTGTAGCCGGGAATGTACCCCCGGACCGAGCCTGTGCCCCGGATGCCCGCTCCTGTATTTCTTCCTGTGTCCGGCTTTTATATATTTCCTCCAACTTTTTGTAGTTTGGCCGTGATACGGAATCCAGCATGTAAGCCGAGCGCGTCGCGCCCCTGAATCTGTTTTGATTGAGAAACCTGATAATCCTTTCGGATGTGGTTATGCCCACCCCGTGCCCGTAATACAGGTTGTCGGACAATACAATGACATTCTCCCCCTGCAGCTCCGGTGTTTTCGGGTCCACATCCGGGTTTTTTATATAAGCTCTGTCTCCGGGCAAAATATCCGTCACCGGTTTTGGAACACCGATTTCCCTGAGTAGGGGGTCAAGGGAATGCCAATTCATAAGATAAATTGACCTGAAAAGCCTGTTAAAAAGAGATGTGCCAAAGACATTGAGCAGCGCCTTAAAATAAACAATCACCATTGCAGTGGCGCATTCGGTGGCATATTTGCGGCCGTTTGTGAAAATATCATTAATGGCTCCCGAGGCCAAAACTCCGGCTTTGAGCAGGAAGCCTCCGTTTGGAACCCTGTTCCAGTATTCTTCATTGCATTTTGACTTGTGAAATACCTCAAAGCCGAGTCCGCTCCTGTTGAGCATTTCCGCTACAGTTACCGTCTGTTTTCGAAGCAGCAGCTCAAACCTCAGCTGCTCGGCAGATGCATAGCTATATCTTGCCTCGCTTTGAGCCATTTTTCGCAGTACACGGGCTTCGGTACTGCCGGGCGGATAGCTCCTTTCCAGGGCAGTCATATCAGCTTCGCTGCCTGCTATTACTATCACTGAAGCAACTCCCCCTCTCTTTTGGCGCGCCTTAGCTGTTCATCAACAGGGGAGCGTATCCAGTTTTCCCATTCCCTTTCGTTTTTTTCATGCATCCTTCTTGAATACCGGGCAAGAAGCTCCCTATCATTGTCACTTAGCGCTTTAAAGGCCTGTATGCAGCTGCTCTCATTTTCGTCCGCTGGGAATAAGGGCTGCTTTTTACGGTTTGCCATGTTTTTATTCAGATATTTTCTTTCCATGTCAACTGCGCAGAAAACAGGCTTGCTTTCAAACTGGTATCCCTCTTCTGTAAAGTATAAAAAGGGGTCATTTTCCTCCAGCCATTTTATGTAGGCAGCATACCGGGCTTCCCTTTCCCCGGCATTCATTGAATCTATACCCTTATCCTCAATGTTGAGGAGCTCACAGGCAAGTTCCACTTCTTCTTTGTCCGGTGATTTTAAACGCTCCGCAATCAGCCTGAGTACCTGTGGATCCTCCGACCTGAAAAGAGCCCACACCAGATCATGTATATTGTGGCCTGCTTTCTTTCGTGAAAATATCATATTGACCGCCTGAGGTATTACGCTCCTGTCCTTATATGTAAAAATAAGCACCGAAGCGGTCACGTCCATTATGTTTTTATAGTCGTCATCATACCCATCCATTGGGGCGCCTGTCTCCAGAATCCATTTGAGTACCGAATAAACCCTGTTTCTTTTGGCAGAAAGATAGTCTGCTCCGGCAAGCGCCTTTTTCCCGCTGATTATTTGATTAACAATCCTTAAGGCTACGGTATTTCGTGAATTTAATATACCGCTGATGCCCAGCTCTCTGATCCGGGGCAATAAAATATAGAAGCAAGAAAAGGTCAGTCGTCTGTCATTAAGCAAAGCAATAGCCCCGGTTCCTTTTTTTCTATATACATCCGCGAAAGCCGAAATGCATTTGTCAATGCCTTCCCGCTGCATAACGCTGTCCAAATAGCTTATTTGATCGGATATGCCGGTATCCATGATTTCACCCCTTGTCATTCCGGCTGCCTTAACAAGGCTTTCATATATACAATATGCCGTAAAAGGGCGATGGGTTTGCGATAACACAAATTAACTGCCTTTATATAATGTCCACTGAACATTCGTTTTGCCCAACACATTTGCAAAAAGAACAAATTTGCTCTTTCTGACGGGCACAAAACAAACCTGTTTTACCCGTTTTATTGACTGACTGGCTCATTGGCTTTCGTAAGCACGCTCCAATTTCATTGTGCTGCAAACAGGCATTAAATGTGAAAACGGGCAAAAACAAGATGCTCCGTATCAGGAGCATCTGCTTAGTAAAAGTCATTTTGTTATTACCGGGGAGCTTAATCGGCGATACCGTCCGCCATGTCTTTGAGCTGCCCACTGGTAAATGAATACCGCCTGTCACAGAATTGACAGGTCACCTCAAAGTGGTCCTGTTCATCTGCCAGCTTAATAAGCTCATCCTTACCAAGGGTGGTAAGCACTCTTTCAACGCGCTCTTCGGTGCAATAGCACCGGTATTCAACTGGCTGCTCATATATTATCTCTGGCTCAAATCCGTCAAGCACTTTAAAAAGGATATCGGCGGGAGACATGCCCTCATCCAGCAGCCTGGTAACCGGACCTGCGGCATGTACCGCCTTCTCCAGACGCATTGCAACGCTCTCATTGGCTCCCGGCATAAGCTGGACGATGTATCCTCCGGCAGCGCGGACAGACAGATCGGTATCCACCAGTACGCCTAATGCGCAGGCTGAGTGGATTTGCTCACTCTCCAAGAAATACGCGGCCATGTCCTCTGCTATCTCACCGCTGACAAGCTCAACCATCCCGGTATAAGGCTCCCTGAGCCCCAGGTCACGGGTTACTATCAGCTGCCCCCTTCCGACTCCACGTCCCACATCAAGTTTTTTATCGGCTCTGAGGGGAAGCTCCGCTTGGGGATTTTGTAAACAGCCCCGCACATTACCCTCTCCGTCGGAAACGGCAATAATGGTTCCGAGAGGTCCGTCTCCCCGTATCTGGATTGTGACCGAATCTCGGGGGTTTTTGCTTTGGGCGCCCATTATGGAGGCGGCGGCAATGGTTCTTCCCAATGCCGCTGTGGCCAGGGGCAGACAGGCATGAATTTTGCGCGCCCGCTCCGTCAAATCCCGGGAGATTATCGCATCGGCACGGATGAAACCATCGGTTGTAACAGCTCGCACAATATGGTCTGGCATAGCATTATCTCCTTTATACCCGAATACATAAAAGCATAGTTTGGTATATGACAGTAGTATTGAGCTTTTTTATCGGGTACAGTCATATTATCCTTTGTTTTCAGTTGAAAAGCATACTTCTGCTTCTCTTTGTCAATAACTTAAACGAGCCAGGAAGCTTTGTCAACACAAAAACCCACCACCTGTCACCCCATGCCAAATATACTACAGTACATGATGCGGTTCTTTTGTCTATCCAAAATTATGGCGATGAGCTTAACTGTTTTTATAAGCCCGTGATTTTTATCATTTCTTTATGATATTTATTGCTATTGCACAATTGTGAGACATACTCAGCTCCCGGGCACTTCGCAATAAGAGGGATGTCCCGGCAGTCGAGACACCCCTCTTTTTATGTAGACACTATTTTTCAACAATCTCAAGTATTCCCATGGGACATTTCTTTACGCATATTCCGCAGGCAATGCACTTGGTGGCCGTCGGCTTGTCTTCCACCTTGATGACAAGGCCCAGAGGACAGGCATCCACGCATTTTCCACAACCTGTACAAAGCTTTTTGTCTATCATATAGACACCCTTGGCGTTTTGCTTTATTGCGCCGGCTTCACAGGCTTTGGCACAAAGTCCGCACTGGGTACACACCTTTACCCACAGCTTCCCGTCCTTTTTATTGCCAATCCTGATGCAGGATTTATCCTCGTCAAATTCCTTGTAGAATGCTTCGGAGCACGCAACCATGCACTGGAAGCAGGAATAGCACTGGGACTGATCCGTTACCTTGAGTCTTTTCATATCACTATATCCCCCTAATCTCTTTAGCTTCGCCAGTCACTGCTTTGTATATAAAACACAACAGCAGATTGTCCGGTTTTTAACAAATATGCAAAGGTTATTTTCAAAATTAAAAGCATTATATCACAATATTAAGGCATTGTAAAATGTGAAAATGTTCAAAAAAAGAGTTGTTGAAGCCGGAAACTATAGCAATCATATATGCTTGAGCATTTCTCTTTTCAGTCTTATAATAATCCTCTTTTCAAGGCGCGATATATATGATTGGGAAATACCCATGCAGTCGGCCACCTCCTTCTGGGTGCGTTCCTTGCTGTCTTCCAGGCCGAATCTCATTTTTATTATCCTCTGCTCTCTCTCGGTAAGCTTTGACATGGCATCACTTAAAAGCTCCCTGTCCACATCATCCTCCAGAGGCCTCATCACCATATCCGAATCGGTGCCCATTATTTCTGATAAAAGCAGTTCGTTGCCGTCCCAGTCGGTGTTGAGGGGTTCGTCAAAGGATATTTCATGCTTCTGATTATTTGTTTTCCTCAAGTGCATTAAAATCTCGTTTTCTATGCATCTTGAGGCATAGGTGGCAAGCTTTATGTTTTTGCTTGAGTCATATGTATTTATAGCTTTAATAAGCCCTATTGTGCCAATGGATATCAGGTCTTCGATATTTATCCCGGTATTTTCAAATCGCCTGGCGATATATACCACAAGCCTTAGATTCCTCTCAATAAGGGTCTGCTTGGCCTCATGGTCACCGCAGGAAAGCCTGTAAATCATCTCTGCCTCTTCTTTCCTGTCCAGCGGCGGTGGCAGCGTCTCGCTTCCACCTATATACATTACCGTTGCCGGCGGCCTCAGGCCCAGCTTTTCAAGAAGGTTTTGCAAAAGCAAGTAAATTTTAAAGTTTTTATTCATTTTTACCTCCAATCATCCCTGGTCTTATATGTCAGTCATGTTTTTTCCTTTTCTCCTTAACCTTTTCATACAGCATGCAGCTTATACGCCTTTTAAGCTATGTCGGCACAAACAAGGGCCGAATGCGTTCCGTTATTTGATACTCTGGTGGGCGAAAGAGCTATCCACATGCCTCTCATTTCCCTTCCCGCCAGCTTTACCCGGTCAGGCTTAAAGGCCAGAAGCATGTCGCTCTTCACACCCACAGCGCTGTAGGGTATGAGCCTGAAGCGCAGTCCGGGCTCCCGTTCCCATAAAAGCTCCATTCTTTCCGATGACGACTTGCTTTTGGAGCTCAGTAAAATGTCCGAAACTTCCTTTTCAAAGAGCCCTGCGGCAGCTTCATCCTCTATTATCGGCACCGGTATTCCCGTAAGAGGATCTCGCAGCATATTCCCCGTATCCTTCAGGGCCGGCAGCCTAACCTTTTTGTCACCGCACCAGATTTCCAATGTCACATATCCTCCCCTGCCTCCTGCCGCTGCCATAAATCTGAATACTGCGGTCAAAATACCATAAGCCAGGCCAAGGGTAAGCAGAAGACTTCTCAGATTTATCGGAAGAAAAATACCGCCTTCCATAATCTCCTCTCCACCCAACAGCGCCACTGCCATAACAATCCCGCCAAATGCTGCTGTGACTGCAGCAAAAATAAGTCCTGTTTTCAAAAGACCTTTCTTGCCGCCAAAGGCACACAGGAACATCAGGACCCCGGATCCTATCTTTATCACAGGATTTCTCAAAAATTCAAGGCCCGGCAGTATTGCCGCCACTGCGTATGCCGCGCCTGTGGCCGCTGACAGGGCAAGTCTCAGCCTCCCTACCCAGAAAGCGCGGATTTTGCACACTGCCGCAAGAAGAAGGTAGTTTACCATCAGGTTTATAACAAACAGCACATCTGCGTAAACAACTCTCACAAGCCTCCCCCCTGCCCGGCGTGAAAAGTTTGTAACCAGCTCCCCTCGCCTTGCATTATAAGTAAGCCTGTCAAAGAAAAAAGTCATAATAAACCCGGTGTTTTTGTATTTCTGTCCCCGGTTTTCTGCATAAAAAGCCAGTATTTCATTTACTTATATACATGGCGCAAATAATAATTGATATTAATTACTTCCTATGGTAAAATTATGGTATAAAAGTTTAAGGAGGTTTCTATGAGCAGTCCGAAGAAAATAGTCATAGCGGGAGGCGGTATCGCCGGGCTTTCCGCTGCGCAGGGTGCGCGTGAAATATCCCCGGATTCCGATATCAAGCTCATTTGTGCTGAAAAAAGACTGACCTATTACAGGCCGAGAATATGTGAAATCTTCTCCGGGCTGGATCCCGAAAAGCTGCTGGTTAAAAACGAGCAGTGGTACAAGGAGAACAAAATCGATACCATATGGGGTACTGTGGTACATGTCGATAAAGAGGATAAATCCGTCACCCTTGACGATGGCAGCAAACTGGAATATGACAAGCTGATAATCTCAACGGGTGCTGTCGGAAATCTGCCGAAGGTGCCTGGCAGTGAAAGAGACAATGTTCTGGCTATGCGGTTTATTTCTGATGTTGACCGGGTAAGAAAATATCCGGGAAAGGTCGCAATAATAGGAGGCGGACTGCTGGGGCTTGAAGCAGCCTGGCATCTGTCCCGGGAGGGTCGCGCCGTCACTGTTGTGGACAGGGGCAGCCATCTGCTCTCAAGGCAGCTTGACAGCCAGGCAGCCGAGTTTTTTAAGAATATATGCCTGAAAGCCGGGGTACAGGTAATATTAAACGGCAATCTCAGCCATATTGAAGACGGGAAGGCCGTCCTTGAAGACGGTACGGAGATTGAGGCCGCAGTTGTGTTGTTCGCGGCGGGCATAGTGCCGTCAGTGGAGCTGGGACAAAAGACAGGCCTTGAGGTAAAACGTGCCATAGTCGTGGATGACAGGATGCAAACCTCCCTGCCTGACATCTATGCATGCGGAGACTGCGCCGAGATTGACGGGATTAACCGGGGACTCTGGACGGTCTCAATGGCCCAGGGATTGGTAGCCGGTAAAAACGCAGGTGGTGGCGATGCCGTATATAAAGCGGAGGCTCCCTCCTATTCAATGAATGCCATGGGCACCAGGATATGGTCCCTGGGCGACATTTCCGCTACTGACGGTGTCGTTGAAACCGCGGGCGAGGACAGCTTCAAAAAGCTGTTTTTCAGTCCGGAGGGCAAGCTGGTGGGCGCCATACTCATAGGAGATATCGGAAAATCTTCAAAGCTGAGAAAAGCGATCAACGAAGGTATTGCCAAAAGCCAGGCTCTTTCGATATAATATATCCATTCTGATAATACAGGAATCTCCTGACATCTCACCGGCGAGAGACGGCAGGGAGATACAAAAATTTATCCTGTCGCCGGAGAAACGGATATTTGTATGAAAAGCTATGTATGTATTGTCTGCGGGTATGTCTATGATCCCGAAGAAAACGGCGGAGTTCCCTTCGAGGAGCTTCCTGAGGACTGGGTATGCCCCATGTGTGGTGTAGGTAAGGACCAGTTTGAAGAGGAATAAGAATTCCAAAATAAAAGTCCGGAGTGCAATGCACTTCGGACTTTTATTTTGTCCCCTGTTAAACTGTTCGCAGAATTTCTTCCAGCTTTTTTACAACAGCTTTCATATCCTCTTCGGTTCCGATGGTAATCCTCAGCCAGTTGTCAATTCGCGGCTTTTTAAAGTATCTGACCAGAATCCCCTCTTCTCTGAGCCTTTTAAAAATATGCTCGGCGCCGGCTTTTTCATGGCTGACAAACAGGAAATTAGTGCACGAAGGCGTTATATTAAAGCCCAGCCCTTTCAGCGCTTTTGCAGTTTCCTGCCTTGTTTTTATCACCTTATCTATGCATGTTTTGAAGTATTGCCGATCCCTCAGAGCCGCCGCGCCCCCCGCAATGGCCGGCCGGCCCAGGGTATATGAATTGAAGGAGTTTTTCACTACATTGAGAGCGGCAATCAGATTTTCATTGCCCATTGCCCAGCCCACTCTGAGACCTGCCAGCGAATAGGATTTGGAGGTGGTCCTGACCACCAGAAGATTTGGATACCTGTCAATCAGCGAAACCGCGGACCTGCCCCCGAAATCCACATAGGCCTCATCCACAATGACCACATTGTCCGGGTTGTTTTTTATTATACTCTCCACCATATCAGGCTCAAGGGCTATGCCCGTAGGGGCATTTGGATTTGCCAATACCACTCCCCCTGGGGAATTAAAGAGCTTTTTATATGGTATCGTAAAGTCAGCTTCAACGGGTACGGTCCTACAGTCCAGGCCATAAAAATCTGCGTATACCGGATAAAAGGTGTAAGTGATATCCGGAAACAGGATGGGCCTGCCCGGCTCAAAAAAAGCCGGAAATGCCATTGCTAGAATCTCGTCGGAGCCGTTGCCGCAGAAGATGTTTTTTTCACCAATACCGAAAAGCTGACTTATGGCAGATACAAGCTCCGAACATGCGGGGTCCGGATAGAGCCGGAGCTCCTCCAGGGAGGCCTGTATTGCTTCAAAAACTCTCGGCGATGGAGGATATGGGTTTTCATTTGTGTTTAACTTTATATACTTCTTATCCTTAGGCTGCTCTCCAAAGACATAGGGCTGCTGATTTTTTATTCTGCTGCTCCAGTATTTCTTCATGTTGACCTCTCCCATCTACAAGTCCTTTTCTATGCTTTTAACGCTTTTTTCCGCTTTTTTTCTGGGCAGCATCACCATATGCCCGCAGCCCAGGCATTTGAGCTTGAAATCCATCCCTATACGGAGTACCTTCCACCTGTCTGAACCGCAGGGATGAAGCTTTTTCAGTTTCAATATATCTCCTTGCTTAATATCCATGACCCTGGACCTCCATGTATTGATAATCCAAATCAGAAGCCTGCGGCATAGTAATAATAATTAAATAAAGAGGGCATAATTTTAATATCTGTATTGCTCTAAAAAAACTGAAAGGAGAAGTGGCTTGCCGTACGGCAATTCACATCGCTTACAATGGCTGTAATAGAAGCGCGATTTGAAAGCAGGGATATGGCGGATATCGCCATGTCAAGGCTAAGGAGAAAAGGAATTGCATATAAAATATCTGATACTAAAATCGAGGATTCGTATAATAAAACCCCTTTTGCCCCTCAATATATAGCCAATCTCATTTTCCCCTTTACTCCGCCCAACCTCACCAACAGCAACAGCGTAACAGACACAAATTTCACCCAACCTATTCCCGGCCTTGCTTCAAGGTCAGTACTGAGCGCCGAAACCATAGGGCTGCCCCTTTATGGCGAAGGCGGAGAGGTGCACATTCGATTTATTGTCAATGATGCCAACAGAGACACCGCTCGTGCCATACTGAGAAATTCAGGCGGCTATAACATAAAATAACCCTCGCCGGCCGGTCGCCGGCTTCTTGTTTAAATAATGTCCATTGGCCTGATTTCACATTATGTATTGACCGACTGCCTGAATGATTTTGCGGATACACCGCAAATCCATTCAGCATTAAATAACGGACGAGAGTATGCGCATATAATGTGGCAGAAAGGGGGATGCGAGCCTATGATAAGCAACCCGTATCTGCCAGAGGGATATTCCGGTAAGCGGATAAACCCTGTCCAAATAAACGACCTGAGGCAAGCAATGCACAACGGCCGGATTCTAGAAGGCCCGGTAATAAGGTGCGATTCCTTTCGCAACCTTTTTATCTCAGTGGGTAACCATGTGGGTATGATTCCCTGGAGTGAAACCTCAATCGGCGCAAAAGAGGGCAAGATTAAGGATATTGCAGTAATATCCCTGGTTGGAAAGCCCGTCTGCTTTAAGGTTGTAGCGGTAAATGAGAAAGCTAATCCGCCCTTAATTCTGCTGTCCCGGAGGCTTGCGCAGGAGGAAGCGCTGGCTTATATCATGGAGAAAAAACGTCCCGGAGATGTTATAGAGGCAAAAATAACCCATTTGGCCCAGTTTGGCGCTTTTGTGGATATTGGCTGCGGACTAACATCAATGATTGGTATCGAAAATATATCCGTTGCCCGAATATTTCATCCTTCTGAACGCTTTCAGGTTGGGCAGAAAATATATGCGGTAATCTCCCGTATTGACAGGATTGATAACCGAATATATCTGACTCACAAAGAACTGTTAGGCACCTGGCTGCAAAACGCGGAAAAATTTAAAAGCGGTGATACCGTTACCGGTATAGTCAGAAGTATCAAGCCATATGGCCTGTTTATAGAGCTTTCACCAAACCTGTCAGGCCTGTCGGAGGCCAGCGAGGAATACATAACCGGGGACATTGTCTGTGTATACATAAAATCCATCATACCCGAAAAGATGAAAATCAAGCTTTCTATAATTGGCCGAATTTCCGAAAAACCCTCCCTTGACACATTTGAGTATTATCTGCCCGGAGAGCACATCGACAGGTGGGTCTACTCCCCTCCCAGCTGTCAAAAAATCGTGGAAACAGTCTTTATTACTTAAGTCCCTTTATCAAATCCCAGTATTTCTTTGCCGCCTGCTCGGTTTTGTTTTCACCGTACTGATAATATTTTACGTCCTTGAGTTCATCGGGAAGATACTGCTGGACTACATAATGATTCTTATAGTCGTGGGCATATTTATACTCTTTCACCCGGGTAACCTCCGCGCCGTCGGCATGAAGGTTTTTCAGGTGCCTGGGTATATCTCCGGTCCTGCCCTCCCTGATATCCCTCATAGCGCGCCCAATGGCGGAAACCGCGGAATTTGACTTGGGTGCAGTGGCGAGTAAAATCACAGCCTCGGCCAAAGGTATCATGGCCTCCGGAAGTCCCAGTTGAACGGCACTGTCCACACAGGCCTTTACTATCGAAATAGCCTGGGGATACGCAAGGCCGATATCCTCCGCGGCGATGACAAGGAGCCTTCTGCAGGGGGACAGTATATCGCCGGCCTCCAGGAGCCTGGCCAGGTAATGAAGAGCCGCATCAGGGTCTGAGCCTCTTATGGATTTTTGAAATGCGGACAGAATATCATAGTGCTGGTCACCCTCCCTGTCATAGCGCATGGCGCTTCTTTGGGAAACCGAGCGGGCATCCTCCATGGTTATTGCAAGTTTGCCATTGTCTTCACCAGCGGCATGGAAAAGCAGCTCCACACTGTTTATTGCCTTTCTTACATCGCCGCCGCAGGCGTAGGAAATGTGGTTTATCACCTCATCTTCTATACTTGCTTTTAAACCGAGCTTTTCTTCCATGTAGCCTATTGCCCTTTTTACAGCCTTTTTCACCGAGGCGGCTTCCACAGCCTTAAATTCAAAAACCGTTGAGCGGCTGAGAATGGCATTGTAGACATAAAAATATGGGTTTTCCGTTGTGGACGCAATCAGGCATATATGCCCGCTCTCAATATTTTCCAAAAGAGATTGCTGCTGCTTTTTATTGAAATATTGAATCTCGTCCAGATACAGCAGTACCCCGTTTGGCGTCATCATTGTATCCAGTTCTGAAATGATTGCCTTTATGTCCGATATGCCCGCTGTGGTGGCGTTGAGCTTCCTGAAGCTCCGCTTTGTCTTTTTGGCGATTATTTCGGCAACGGTCGTTTTTCCGGTGCCTGAAGGCCCGTAGAATATGAGGTTTGGGATATTGCCCTTTTCCACTATACGTCTTAGGATGCCCTTTTCTCCCAGAATATGCTCCTGCCCCACAACCTCCTCTAGACTTTGGGGGCGAATCTCGTCGGCCAGAGGTCTGTACATAACCGTCACCTCCTGTCTCGTATGGCAGTCATTATATTTGTATATTATCGCGAAAGGCCGCAACGCCGGTGTCGATGCAGCCTTTTGAACAAATACGAATTCGGATTATTAAACTAAGGTATTCCCCCTTCAGTCGTAAAGGGGATAAGCCTCACAAATCTCATTGACAGACTGCCTTATATAATCCGCCTTTGCTTCAAAATCAGTCGCGGTTAGGTATATGAGCCGGGCTATCTGCCTCATATTGTCTTCCTTCAATCCCCTGTTGGTGATAGCCGGGGTTCCCAGCCTTATGCCGCTTGTGACGTTGGGCTTCTGCGGATCGTTGGGGATAGCGTTTTTGTTTGCGGTGATATATACCTCATCCATCCGCTTTTCCATCACCTTGCCGGTCATGTTGAATTTTCTCAGGTCCACAAGCATCAGGTGGTTATCCGTACCGCCGGAGACCAGGTCAAAGCCCTCCTCCATCAGTCCCTGTGCCAGGGCCTTGGCGTTTTTGACTACCTGTTTCTGGTACTCAGTAAATTCAGGCCTCAAAGCCTCACCGAAGGCAACGGCCTTTGCGGCTATGATATGCATGAGGGGACCGCCCTGAGAGCCAGGGAATATGGCCTTGTCTATTTTGGCGGCAATCGCCTCGTCATTACACATCACCATGCCACCCCTGGGCCCCCGAAGAGTCTTATGGGTGGTGGTGGTAACCACATGGGCATGGGGCAGCGGATTGGGATGGAGACCCGCCACCACAAGCCCTGCTATATGGGCAATATCCACAAGCAGGTATGCGCCTGCTTCCTTTGCTATCTGCCCGATTTTTTCAAAATCTATAATGCGGGGATACGCAGATGCGCCGGCCACAATCATCTTAGGTTTGTGCTCAAGGGCTAGCTTTCTGATATTCTCATAGTCCAGCGTATGGGTCTCCGGATCCACTCCATAGGGAATTATATTATAGTATTTGCCGGAGAAATTGGCGGGACTGCCGTGAGAAAGATGCCCGCCGTGGGCAAGGTTCATTCCCATAACCGTGTCACCGGGTTGGCACAGGGCATAGTATACTGAATAGTTTGCCTGAACGCCGCTGTGGGGCTGGACATTGACAAACTTTGCGCCAAACATCTTCTTTGCCCTGTCCCGGGCAAGATTTTCAACTATATCAACGTATTCACAGCCGCCGTAATAGCGCTTACCCGGATAACCTTCCGCATATTTATTTGTCAGAACGGTTGCCATTGCCGCTACTACCTGCGACGATACCGCGTTTTCAGAAGCTATAAGCTCCAGGTTGCGCCTTTGCCTGCCATACTCAAGCTCGATGGCTTTCCCGACCTCCGGATCATAACGGCTGATATACGACATTATATTCTTTATCATAAATGCTCCATATACCGCGTAAATAGCGTGAATAAAACGCGGTGCCGCTTTTCCGGCCGGCGGCACGCCGTATTATATCTTTTTCTATAATAGTATAACTAAAATTTGCCGTCTTTACAATCGACAAAAAAACAAAATATAATTATTTCATATCCGTATATATGTTATAATCGATAAATAGGTGGTTTTCAACTGAAATTTCGAAGGAATAAAGGCGGATTTACATATGAAAAAAGATAGAATAAACCTGATAATAGAGACACTGGAAAAGGAGTACCCGGAGGCAGCCTGTTCCCTGGAGTATATCAAGGACTATGAGCTGCTTTTTGCTACGCGCCTGTCCGCCCAGTGCACGGATGAGCGCGTCAATAAAATTACACCTGTTCTTTTTGACAGATACAGATCCCTTTCCGATTTTGCCAACGCCGATGTTTCCGAGGTGGAGGAAATAATACGCTCCTGCGGTTTTTATAGAACAAAGGCCAGGGATATAGTAGCCTGTGCAAAGCTGCTGCTCCGGGAATTCGGGGGAAAAGTTCCCGACAATATGGAGGATCTTTTAAAGCTGCCGGGAGTGGGCCGTAAAACAGCCAATCTGATTTTGGGAGATATTTATAAAAAGCCTGCCATAGTTGCAGACACCCATTGCATAAGACTGGCAAACCGCCTTGGCCTGGCAGATTCCAGGGATCCCTTCAAGGTAGAAAAACAGCTTGCCGCCGTAATCCCCCCCGACAAGCAGTCGGACTTCTGCCATCACCTGGTTTTTCACGGACGCGCGGTCTGCAATGCCCGCAGGGCAAAATGCGATATCTGCGCTCTTGAAGGCTACTGCGAAAAAAGAGGCGTAGGCTGATAAAGGTTTTGTTTCAGATTTCGCCGATCAGGAAATCACAAAAACCGCAGCTGATGTGTCAACTGCGGGAGATTTACCCTTCAAGGACATCACTGCCATTGCGGCGGCTCTGACTGTATAGGTAGCAAAGAGGGAGGACAGTATGAAACGCTATGAGATGATTTGGGAGATATTTAATAATTGTAGCGGAAATCAGATGCGGGACGTGCATATTGAAGAGATTGAAACAGATGACCCGGAGACATATGTGTTGTCAAAATTCAAAGATGCCCCGACCGCCTGTGAGTTTGAGACAGCTTCCGACGGCAGCCTGGTTTTCAATATAAGCTCCCATGGAATGCGGCAAAGGTTTTCATTTACGGAAATCTGATTAATCATCGCTGGACAAACCCGTTTTATTTTGCCCATTTCGGATACATTTACCAACTGCACAATGGATTTGCCGATTACAACAAAAGACCTTATTCAGCAGGCATTAATTATCACCTGAGAGTAGCTTTTCCACCAGCTCCAGCTGCTCTTTTGTATTTACCCCCAGCATTTCATTGCCCAGCTGCCTGGTGCACACGCTCACCGGGTAGCCCCTTTTTTGCAGGATAACGGGAACATCAGTCAGATAGTATTCCCCCTGGACGTTGTCCGTGTCAAGGTGCTTTAACCCTTCTGAAAGGGCCTTACAGTCAAATATATAAATACCGCTGTTATACTCCCGTATCATTTGCTCCCGCTCGCTGCAGTCCCTCGCCTCTCTGATACCCAGAAAACTCCCGTTTTCGTCTCTGAGTATCCTGCCGAAGTCCATCTTTTCATCGCTTATTCCCGAAAGAATCGTGCAGGCGCTTTTTTCCCTTCTGTGATAATCTATAAGCTGCTCATATGTCTTTGTCCTGACAAGGGGCATGTCGCCATAGCATATAAGGACATCCCCTTCAAATCCTTCAAGCTGCCCTCCGGCTGCCATAACGGCGTGTCCTGTTCCCAGCTGCTTTTCCTGCACGGCGTAATTGTAGCCGGGAAATGCGCTCTGTATGAACTCCCTTTTATAACCCACAACAATTATTATGTCCTTTTTGTCAATAAAGCCGAGAGCCTTAAGCACATAACCCAGCAGGGGCTTGCCCCCTGCCTGTCTCATTACTTTAGGTATTCCCGCTTCCTCAGAAGCCAGCCTTTTCCCCTTTCCCGCGCCGAGAACTACCGCTCTGAGCCGCTTTTTATCCATATATCATCAAATCCTTCCCATAGTATTAATGCCGGAATATGGACAACTGCTTGCCTGTTCCGGCATCTGTGTTTTCTTCTCTCAGGAGCTATAGTCGATACAGCTTGTTTCCGTTTCCCTTACTCTTCTGACCCTGAAGTTCCCCTCTGCCAGCTCATTTACAATATAATCGAGCCCTTTGGCAACCTCCTCGTCCGCTTTTAAAATCAGGTCGACGCGTTCTTCGGAAACCCTGAGAGTATTCAGTAAGCTTGATATCCTGAAACCGTCTTCAGCCGAATATTTTTTGCAGCTGTCATCAAACCAGAAGACTATGCCCATTTCCTCGGCCCTCTCTCTGAGTTCCTGCGACAAAATTCCATTATAGGCCGTTATAATCGTCCTTGTATCGGCGGCTTTTCTAAGATATTCCGCCCCCTCAAGATACTCCTTTTCAATATCTTCAGCCAGATACAGTCCTATACGGTGGCCGGTTCCCAGGATTCTTTGAATTTGATTAGGATTCTGCTTTATGTCCTCAGGGGTGACGAAAAAGCATGCCTTATAATCTCTCAGATCCAGCTTCCAGAGCATTTCATCTACCCTGTCCCTGTCAAAGCCGTATATGGATATAAAAACCTCCACATTTCTTTTATCATACGGTGTTCCGCTTACCTGGGGAGGCTGGGACGGTTGACTTTCCTGCTGGACGCTCAGATACCGGGTCAGCTCCTGCTGCATATAGCCCGATGCCGCGTTCATGTATATCTTGTCCTCAAGGACATATTCCTTCTTTATTCTGATTACAGTGCCAAAATCGGAGCTGATTTTTGAATAGGTTAAACCATAAAAATCGCATACCAGTTCAACAGGAACGAAAATCATGTCTTTTCTGGAAACCGCTTTATATGGTTTTGCGTTTCCATCCTGATCGTATGTTGTATTGCTTTTCGTGTTGAACTCCAGGAACATCCTGTCTTTCCAGATAACGGCCGTTTCATTTGAAATAAAGGCATTTGTCCCCAGCACCGATCTCCCAAACTCGTCTTTTCTGCCAAAAATTACATATGGGACATATACGGTGCCGTTCAGCTCAAAGGGCATGGTGAGACTGCTCAGGGTCTCCGGCTCTTCATCATTTATAACGGTAAAATATATATCCGCGGCCTCGGCAGGCAGCACAAAGAAAGCAGACAGAGCCATTATCATCACCAAAAGCAGTGCCGTGGCTTTTTTGTGTCTCACCTTAATAACCTCATTCCCCTAAATTAATTATAAACAACTATATAATAGTGACGGTGTTTTTTTGTTCTTTGTTTCATCGTTTCTCTGTCTTTCTTTGAATTATATATTAATCAATACCCGCTTTCAAGAGCGGCAGCGGCAAATTCTGCGGTTGTCAAACATATGGTCCATTTTTTTAGGAAGTCTGTCAATGGTAAGTAGTAGTAGCGCTGTGGGAAGCGTTGAAAAGTCTAACGCACCTTTTCAATGCTTTCCATAGCTGTTGGA
>JAAYOP010000072.1 GCA_012520295.1 Clostridiales bacterium
CCATGGATGTGCTCTGCCTGCTGAGCTATGAGGGCATATATTCAGTTCTGCCGGTAATTTGGCATAGACGGCAACATAAAGCGAATTTATTTTAGCATACGGACAATGTTTTGTAAAGGGATCGAGCAATTTTTTGTGTTTGACTTATATTGTCACTTTGTTAACATCCCTTGTGCCATAGGGTTTGGAATATCGAATACCAAGCAGGCAAGACAGATTTGTGAGGTATCCGACGGTATAATATTCGGAAGTGCAATTGTGAAGATAATTGAACAGTACGGCAAAAATTGCGTGCCATATGTAATAGCATATGTTAAGAAAATGATACAAACTATTACAGGCCAGTAAATTTATGGGCGCGGCAAGGGAAAATGCATTGTTTTTTTTAGGGGGGTGAAAACAGCATTTCCCCTGATCGTTACATCGGCCGCTATTTATTGCCCATTAGGCACAACACATTGTATGTTTTCTTACCTGTACTAAATGGAATAATATTGCCTTTAACTTCCTTGTCATCTACAATTAATTTATAAACTCCCTTACTGACATTGCTTGTATTTCGTACAGTAATATTGTATTCCGCCCCGCGGTAAACCCGTTTTACCGTAAAACCAATCCAATCCGAAGGAATGCATGGATCAATCCTTAATCCGTCATATTCCGGTCTTATTCCCAATATATACTGAGTGACAGCAACATAGTTCCACGAAGCTGTACCTGTGAGCCATGAATTTTTAGCTTCACCAAATCGCGCCGCATCCGGTCCGGCAATCATCTGCGAATATACATATGGCTCGGTTCGATGGATATCACTTTCTTCTTCCATATATGCCGGGGCTGTTTTCGAATAAACTTCGAAAGCTCTGTTCCCTCTTGCTAACATTGTTTCGGCTATCACTATCCAGGGATTGTTATGACAGAAGATCCCTGCGTTTTCCTTATATCCGGGCGGATATGACGTTATTTCACCCTTATTCAGGTCATATTCGGTATAGCCGGGAGTGTGCAGGATAATTCCATATTTCGTGTCCAGCCTTTCCTTAACCGAATCAAGAGCCTTTTCGGCCAATCCTTCCTTAACGCCTATACCTGCCATAACACAAAAGCCCTGCGGTTCTATAAAAATTTGGCCTTCTCTGCATTCCTTGCTTCCTATCTTGTTTCCATAGTTATCATATGCCCGGAGGAACCACTCACCGTCGTATCCGTGTTCGAGTACCGCCTGTATCATATTATCAATATGCGTTTGCGCCTTTTGCGCCTCATCACACAACCCTCTTCTTTTACACAGCTCAACGTATTCGGGACCGATTGCGACAAACATACCCGCTATCAGCACCGATTCGGCAACTCTACCGTCTGACTGACCATACGTTTGGAATGACTCGTCAGGTTCGGTGGAAAAGCAGTTAAGGTTAAGACAGTCGTTCCAGTCGGCTCTACCTATCAGCGGAAGGCCGTGCGGGCCAAGGTTATTTACAACATGATAAAAGGAGCGCTTTAAATGTTCAAAAAGGGAAGCTTTGTTATTCTCATCACAGTTAAACGGAACCATTTCATCAAGGATACCATAGTCTCCCGTTTCCTTGATATACTGCGCTGTGGACAATATAAGCCACAGCGGGTCGTCGTTGAAGCCGCTTCCCACATCGGTATTCCCCTTCTTTGTAAGCGGCTGGTACTGGTGGTATGCGCTGCCGTCTTCAAACTGCGTTGATGCGAGATCGAGTATCCTTTCGCGCGCCCTGTCGGGAACCTGATGGACAAAGCCGAGAATGTCCTGGTTTGAATCCCTGAAACCCATACCGCGGCCTATTCCTGATTCAAAATATGACGCGCTTCTTGACATGTTGAACGTGACCATACACTGATACGCATTCCATATGTTTACCATGCGGTTTAATTTTTCGTCACTGCTTTTTAGAACAAATTTAGAACAAAGATCTGTCCAGTATTTTTTTAATCTGCAAAGCTCGTCTTCAACGCTTAAATCAGAAGAAAACACCGCCTGCATTTCTTTTGCTTTTTTCTTGTTTATTACACCTTTTCTTTCCCATTTTTCCCCGTCCGGGTTTTC
>JAAYOP010000073.1 GCA_012520295.1 Clostridiales bacterium
ATTTACGCACGATTTACGCACGGTCAGAAATGAAAAAAATGAAATAATCAATATATAGTGTTAAAAACCTTGATATAAGTACTATATATTGGGTATTGGAGAAAAATTGATTCCGTACATCAGTTACGCAAGAGATAAAATTTTTTCAACATACAAACGAGTTTGTTTAAACTTACAAAGTTTGTTTATTGCAATCGCCAACCGTCATTGGTTTAAATACCTTTGGCGGTTTTTATTTTTGGTGAATTATTAATAATAGTGATATAATATGTCAGACAGTAAGCGGAATGGGAAATGTTTTAATAAGTCATGCAGAATATTTGCACTAGTGAGAGATGGTAAGGAATAATTACATAATATTGCATAATTTACATATCATGTCCGGTTGTAGAAAACTATGAATTAGGGATTATTTAAGTTTTGGAGATTGTAGAGCGGAAAATGAAAAATCTAATTTTTATAAATGGAACTATGGGCGTAGGGAAAACAGCAACAAGCAGACAATTGCAAAAACTTATGCCAGATTGTGTCTTTCTTGATGGTGATTGGTGCTGGGACATGTCCCCCTTTATTGTGAATGATGAGACCCAAAATATGGTAATTGATAATATTGGTTACCTCATAAATAATTTTATTTCATGCTCAGTGTATAAAAATATTATTTTTTGTTGGGTAATGCATGAGCAAAGTGTTATTGATGATGTGTTATCTAGGTTAGAAAAACATGATTACATATTATATAAATTTTCTCTGGTATGTTCAGAACAAGCATTAATATCACGAATTTCAAAGGATATAAAAATGGGAATAAGGACTAAAGATGTTATTAATAGAAGTGTATCAAGACTGAAAAATTATTATCAAATGGATACAGAAAAAATTGATGTAAGCAATATTTCTGCCAAAGAAGCAGCAGAAATAATATTTAAGCACATTATGCATAAATCATAATCGTTATATTAAGAGTATGCTTTTTAGGACTGTATAGTGTATTTATTACATAAGTTATTATTCATTATCAACTAACTCGAGTTTGTTCAAACTTACAAAGTTTGCTTATTGTAAACATACAACCGTCATTGGCTATTTACCTTTGGCGGTTTTTTTGTTCAAAAAAAGAGAAAAATAAATATAAATATGCAAAAGGGACGCAGGCGTGGCCGCGTTTTCGCGTTTTTAAACAGCACATTCAATCCTTGTTAAGTCCAAGCCCTGTGGCTAAATGTTTTTTTCCCGACCTGGATACCTATCATGATAATGTTCTTCCTACAGATATTTTCTCATCCATAATCTGCGCGGTTCCATAAAAGCTGCATTAGCTCCTTGTAGTTGATAGCATGATTTTTAAGCCAGTCAAGGAACCCGGGGGCAGGTTTTGTCGAACCAGGCGGCATTGAGCACAGTCCGTCCGCAACGCTCCAAAATAGGAAGATAGTGTTCCGGCTTATATGTTGGGGTATGCTTTTGAAGCATTTGGCGGATTTCTCTGCAATTCTCCACTGTGATGACCGCTCCATTCACCCCTGCCCTGGGACGGAGTGTATTTCATGTGGTTCACTTTCGGATGGGCGTTATTATATAAAATGGCTCACTTATCGATTAGCATTCATATTTATAAAATCACCAATGCAATTTGGAAACCACAGATTAAGTATAAAGATACGTCCCTTTCTTGGTCCCTCGAAAAGGGCGACTATAATAAAGCCGTCTCGCGTTTGCTGGATAAAATTTATGCACAGCTGACAACTCACTTTCCTGTGTCATAGCTAATATGAACAGGGTTTACCGGAAAATAGATATAACGCCTAATTAGCTAATCAAAAAGAGCAAAACATATTTACAAATCTTAAAATTAGTGTTAAGATACTATTAACTAAAATTCACAACTGTTTAACGTGAAAGGAGTATCTATGAAAAAGAAACTGGCTCTTCTGCTTTCGCTCCTGCTTGTTATCGCCCTGTTTGCCGGATGCGGAGGCGGTGAGAAAACAACCCCCACAGTCGCCCCCACATCGGACACCGAAGGAACGGCTCCGGTTGAGCCGGAGGTACCCGGTGAAGAAGATTCGCCCTATAATTTGGCGGCCGGAAAATATGAGGTCAACGATTTGGGGCTACCAACCGCAAACTATGAGTATGAATTACCACTGAGCACGACAGACGAAGTATTTACATACTGGACCACATGCTATACGCCCCAGGCAATAACTGAAGAGGGCTTCAGCAACATGCCGTTCCAGACGGCACTCAGAGAAAAGACCGGAGTAAACATTGAGTATATCATAGTTGATTCCTCGGCAATGCGTGAGAACTTCTCCATGCTTCTCGCATCCGATGATCTCCCCGACTTGATTTCCAATGGATACTATTATTATCCCGGACCGGTTTTGAGCGCCATCGAGGACGACTATTTTGTAAACCTGTATGATTACAAGGAGTACATACCGAATTATCTTTATCAGGTAACCCGCTATTATGACATAGATCCGGATGTCTATGAGCTCATCTTCTACAATGACACGACTATTCTCAGCTTCACGTTGGGTACCGAGGAGCCCATGCCCGGATCCGGCTACTGCGTGCGGGCCGACTGGTTGAGAGATTTGGGACTGGAGCCCGAGTCAATAATCACCTACGACCATATCCATGATATGCTCACAGAGTTCAAAGTGAATTTGGGCTCAACAGGTCCCATGGGCCTGACAGCTATTGTGGAGATAGCATCCGGCTCTTTCGCATCCGGATACAATACCGCCGCCACTCTGAACGAATCCGGCCTTCCGGCTATTAGAGTTGTCGACGGTGTTCCGCATTTCACCCTCACACATGAAGACGACCGTCAGCTGATGCAGCTCTTAAGCAATTGGTTTGCCGAAGGCCTCATAGACCCCAACTGGAGCTCATATAACTATACGACGGATATGAGCGCGGCCCTGACTAACAATATAATAGGCTACATGTCCTTTAATCCCAGCGAGCTAAAGGATTTGGAGCTGACTACCGACGATCCCGACTGTGAATGGGTTGCGCTGACAAGACCGCTTCTCTATGAAGGTCAGGACCTGCACTATCTCCAGTACGGTGAAGAGTCATCGGCTGCTGTTGGAGGCGGAATCGGCGGTTGCGTAATCAGCACAAAATGCGAGAACGTTCCCCTGCTGGCCACATGGTGTGATTATGGATACAGTAAGGAAGGCTCACTGTTCATAAGCTGGGGCGTTGAAGGACTTACATGGGAATATGATGAAGCCGGTAACAGGATGCTGACCGATTTTGCCCTCAATAACCCGGACGGAATGAGCACACCGTGGCTGTTGCTGGTCTATGCCATGAATCCTTTCAGCGATCCGGGCATACAGCATCATCTGAGAACCTATGCCTATCCCGGCGGTGAGAGGCTTGTCAGCTTCATGCGCGACACCTGGACCATAAAAGGCTATGACGGGGCCTATGACTGGCCGAGAAGCCTTAAACTCAGCCAGGAGCAGACGGACGAGATAAATAAATACTCCACGGACATCGGCACATACATGGCTGAAAACTGGCTTTCATTCCTTGACGGCTCTAAACCAATGAGCGAATGGGACAGCTATGTTGAAGGTCTCAAAGGTATGGGAATTACAAGATGCCAGGAAATCTATACCGAAGCCTATAATGATTATATGGCAAGGGTTGAAGCCCGCGGATGATATTTCCATATAGATTATAAAGCTATCCACCGGATACTCCAGTCAGTGACTGGTTTGTCCGGTGGATTTTCTGCTTAATGACATAAGCGTAAAGCCCAGAGCGGATTCGATAGGTCTAATTGTAAAATAATAACGGACAAGCATACTCATAAATATGGAAAACCATGAAGCCGCATGATATAATGCTGTCGGAAATATCATGCGGCTGGCTTTTTCAAAAAGTCAGTGCAGGTTTAGCATTATGGCTGAAGGAACATAATTTAAGTGACCGGGAGGATGAAATATGCCTGATTTCACAAGTCTCAGAGAGCGGTATCCCAGGTTCATATACGACAGTTATCAGACGATAATAAGGGATGACTGTATAGAGGCGGAGTTTTTATTTCAAACAGAGGGGCTCTCCCGGTTTGAAGTCCACTGGACGTTTCCGGTCCGCCAAAGAGCTGTTGAGCTAAAAAACAACGCCACCTTTGAGCAGCTGGTTTTTTGTCTTGGAATGGTTGAGCTCATCAGCTATTGGAAGCCCACCTGCTCCCCTGAGGTGGTTATAAAAGCCGGATATCTGAGCCCGCAGCAGATTGACTGGTGGAAAAAGCTATATTATCAGGGGCTTGGTGAGTTCTTTTATACTAATAATATAAAAACGGATCTAAATTCGTTTATGAATATAAGCGCAAAGGGTTCCAAAGCCAAAGGCTATTTCAGAACACTCCCTGAGCCGAAGGGGACGCTGATACCGATTGGAGGCGGAAAGGACTCCGCTGTGACTCTGGAGCTGTTAAAGGAAACGAAAAGTAGAAACCTTTGCTACATTATAAATCCCCGGCAGGCAAGTTTGGAAACATGCCGGGTGGGAGGTTATTCAGACAGGACCCTTGTGGCACACAGGACCCTGGACGAGAGGATGCTTGAACTGAACAGGCAGGGCTTTTTAAACGGCCATACTCCTTTTTCTGCGATAGTGGCCTTTTCATCGGTCATAACCGCATATATAAACAATTTGAGATATGTGGCGCTGTCAAACGAATCCAGCGCAAACGAGGCCACTGTTAAAAACAGCGATATAAACCATCAGTATTCAAAAAGTTTTGAGTTTGAAGTGGATTTTAACAGCTACGAAAAAAGCTATATTAACAGCGGGGTATATTATTTCAGCCTGCTCAGGCCTCTGAACGAGCTGCAAATCGCTTCTGTTTTCTCCCGTTTGGATAAATACCACGGCATATTTAAAAGCTGCAATGCCGGCAGCAAAGCAGATATATGGTGCTGCCAATGCCCCAAATGCCTTTTTGTCTATATCATTCTGTCTCCGTTTCTGGAGCAGGGCCGGCTGCGGGAAATATTCGGGGCCAATCTGCTGGATGATGAAGGCCTTACCGGAATTTTTGATAAACTGATTGGCGTAGAGGAAGAAAAGCCCTTTGAATGCGTGGGAAGCAGGCAGGAAATAAACGCTGCCCTGTGTATGAGCATAGATAAAATCGCCGGCTCGGGAAATCCTTTGCCCCGTCTTCTCAGATACTATAAAACCCTGGGGTATTATGAAAGCTGTAAAGACGAAGCCGAGTGGCATTTGCGCTTTTTTGATGAAGAAAACCTTCTTCCGGACTCGTTTAGGAAAGTAATAGAGAAAGAATGCTTGCCTGAAGCATTCTAAAAGGAGTCTTTGTCTTGTTGGATTTATTGAGGCGGTATATAAATAAAAAGAGTATCCTGCTTCTCGGCTTCGGCATAGAGGGCAAGTCCACATACCGGCTTTTGTCCCGGCTGGGGGGTTATAAAAGTCTGGCTATAGCCGATATATCCCATATTGAGTATGAGTTTGATACGCCGGTTGACATTATAACAGGCGAAGATTACCAGAAGCGTCTGAATGACTATGATATTGTCTTTAAAAGCCCGGGAGTTGTTCCGCAGGAGGATATAAGCAGGCTAAAATGCGAAATAACATCGCAGACCGAAGTTTTTATGAAGGCATACCGAAATAACATCATAGGCATAACTGGAACCAAGGGAAAGTCAACAACAGCCTCTCTTCTTGCCCATATACTTAAAAATGCCGGACGTCCCTGTGTGCTTATGGGAAATATAGGTGTGCCGGCATTTGATATTCTGCCGTTGATTGATAGTAATACCATAATTGTCAACGAGCTATCCTCTCATCAACTGGAGTATATAAGCGTATCGCCTCATATAGGCGTATTATTGAACATATATGAGGAGCATCTGGACCATTACGGAACATTCGAAAAATATGTGAAGGCTAAAAAAAATATATATCTGCATCAAACAAATGATGATATTTTGATATGCAACAGCGATGTGGTTCCCGGTGCCGGTGAATGCCGAGCCGTTGTTTACATCGCTTCCGATTTCCTGAGTCGGGCGGGCAATGATTCGGATATAAAGGCAGAAGGCGAATATATATGCTTTGGTTCTCACAGGCTTAAAATCCCTGCCCGGTCAATTAAGCTGTCTGGCAGGCATAACTACTATAATATAGCTATTGCCTATGCCATAAGTAAGCTGCTCCATGTATCGGACAGTGATGTTTTAAATGGGCTAAAATCATATCAGCCTCTTCCCCATAGAATGGAGTTTATAGGCGAGTGGGACGAAGTAAAATATTATGACGATTCCATATCCACGGTTTGTCAAACCACGATTCAGGCCATAGACAGCCTGCCTAATGTGGATACAGTGCTGATTGGCGGAATGGACAGGGGGATAGACTACGGGCCGCTGATAGAATTTCTGTCCGAAAGCTCCGTTGCCAATATAATTCTCATGTATGATACTGGCAGTAGGATTTATTCGGATATAGAAAAGTCATATCCCGAATTACTGGAAAGAACAAAGCTGGTGGACACATTGGAGGAGGCGGTTTCACTGGCCAAGAAACTGACTGTAAAAGGCGGGACATGCCTCCTGTCTCCCGCGGCGGCAAGCTATGGTCTGTTTAAAAATTTTGAAGAGCGGGGAGACGCGTTTAAAAAATATTTAATGAAAAACTGATAAAAGGGATGGGTATTCAGAATATGAGCAACAGACTCAACAGCTTCACTCATATTGAGCCTACGGCTGTTATAAGGGCAAAAAAAAAATACGGCACACCGCTATATCTTTATGACGAAAAGCTGATAATAGAAAAATGCCGGGCGCTTCTGTCTATGCCCCATGCATATGGACTGGTTGTCCGCTATGCAATGAAGGCAAATTCCAACAGGGCGCTGCTCAGGTGCATAACAGAACAGGGTATTGAAATAGACGCCAGTTCTCTGAATGAGGTCAGAAGAGCCGGCATGGCCGGCATCGGTATGGAAAAGATCATCTTAACAACTCAGGAGGTCCCGGAGGGCGAAGACAGAAAAGAACTGGAGCTTATGATGCTGAGGGGGTTAAAGTATAATGTCTGTTCTCTCAGGCAGCTCTATCTGATTGGAGACTTCGCGCGGCATAATAATATAGACCTGTCAATTCGCGTCCATCCCGGAATCGGCTCCGGCGAATCCGCCAGCCGCAATACCGGGGATAAGTATTCGTGCTTTGGGATACACATGTCCGATATAAAAAAGGCCCTGGATTACGCCAAAGAAAAGGGAATAAGGTTTAATCAGGTCCACGTACACATCGGCTCGGGCGCGGATCCGGAAATGTGGAGGCAGAATATTGACCTGGAGCTGGGTATAGTAGAAAAATATTTTCCGGACGCGGAAACAGTGAGCTTTGGAGGAGGCCTCAAGGAGGCCCGGATGCCGGGTGAAACAACGGCAGATTTGGCGGATTTGGGCGGGTATGCAAACAAGCAGATAGAAGGGTTTTATGAAAAGACCGGCAGAAAGCTCAAAATGGAGGTAGAGCCGGGTACTTACATTGTGGCCAATTCAGGATATGCTGTAACAAAGGTTATTGACAAAAAGCGCACCGGTGAGAACGGGTTTAACTTCATTGTTCTGGACGGTGGGATGGAAATTAACGCCCGGCCTCTCATGTACGGCTCACAGCATCCGTTTTATGTTATTTCCAAGGATGGCAGGCTCCTTTTTTCCGAGTTCTCAGAAGGTGCGGCAAGGGATTTCTCGGCTGTTGTTGTGGGAAAATGCTGCGAGACCGGGGATTCCCAGTGCCTGGACAGCCAGGGAAATATAGTCCCCCGCATAATAGGGGAGCCCGATATCGGGGATATTGTGGTGATAGGTGGCGTCGGCGCATACTGTGCATCAATGACACCCTTTAATTATAATTCACACACGCAGGCACCGGAGGTGCTTTATACGAAAGACGGGGAACTGAAGCTTATCAGGGCGGCGCAGACGCTGGAACAGCTGATTGCCAATGAGATATAGAGTATCGCAGTTGTGGAAACAACAATGAATGGAGAATAAGAATGTCAAGGGATGAAATGGATATAAGAATATTTGCCGGAAGCTCAAGTGTGAGCTTCGCGGAGAAAATGTGCTCATACCTGGGCACGGAAATGGGCAAGGCTGAGACAATCGTATTCACCGAAGGTAATATATTTGTTAAAATTCAGGAGCAGGTGAGGGACAAGGATGTTTATATAGTCCAGACTATAGGCCCCAGCCCCAACGACGATTTTATGGAGCTCTTATTCTGGATTGACGCATTTAAAAGGTCCAGCGCAGGCTCCGTGACGGCAATAATCCCATATTTCAGCTACGCAAAGGGAGATAAAAAGGACGAGCCCAGGGTCTCCATAAGGGCCCGCGTATGTGCAGACTGTCTGGAAGTCTGTGGTGTTGACCGTATTATCACCATGGACCTGCACAGTCCGCAGATACAGGGCTTTTTTAAAAAGCCGGTGGATCATTTATATGGGATGCCTATCTTATGCGAATATATAAAGGAAAAGGAAATTGAAAACCCAGTGGTGGTTTCTCCCGACACCGGGTTTGCCAAGAATGCCAGAAAATATGCCAATGCTCTCAACTGCCCCGTCGCAATCTGCGATAAAATACGAAAAAGTCATGATGAGCGGGCAGAAATACTGGAGATAATCGGCAGCGTTGAAGGCAAAAATGCGATTATTGTGGACGATTTTACAATCACATTGGGTACTCTTTCGGAGGCGGCCAAGGCGCTGAAAAAGCATGGCGCAAAGAAAATATATGCCTGTGTATCCCATGCGCTGCTAAAGGAAGATGGGCTTAAAAGGCTGGATAACAGCGATATCGAGGAACTCATAACAACGGATACCGTTGAAAATCCGGTGGCTTTTGCCCATCCCAAAGTAAAGGTCGTAACCGTGACGACCCTATTCGCCAAAGCCGTTAAGATCATACATAACAGGCAATCCCTCAGCCAGTTATTTGAAACCCTTGATTCGAGCTTATCTTCTTAAGACTCACGGTCCGGAGACTGGAACCCATCGGGGATGATATGCTATAATATCAGCCGGATTTTCAACAGAGGGGGAGAATGGCAAAATTAAAAAAAGACTGATTTTATTGTTTATTACGGCCGGGTTATTGGGCAATTGCATGCTTTTTTGTTCATGCATAGCGGCAAAAGAGCCGGCCATCAGGTATGTTGTGGATCCCTATCATGCCTATAGCTATGAGGAGATGCTGGAGGATGCTTCCACGCTGGAGCAAATGTATCCGGATATTATCAGGCTTGACAGTATTGGTGAGTCTGTGGAGAAGCGAGATCTTCTGCTTATCAGGTTCGGAAACGGGGATAGGAAAATATTTATTAACGGGTCAATTCACGCCTGCGAATATATAACGACCACATACTTGATGTATATGATTGACAGGTATGCCTACGCTTACAAAACAAGTGGCATTTACGAAGGCTTTGACCTGAAAAAGATACTGGATAGTGTTACTTTCTGTATAGTTCCCATGTTAAATCCGGACGGAGTTAATCTGGTTCACAACGGCCTGGAATCAGTCCGGAACCCTGAAGAGGTATCCAAAATCTTTACAGGCTATGCAGATTGGAAGGCAAATATCAACGGGGTTGACCTGAACCGAAACTTCGACAACAACTGGTATGTGCAAAGACCCGAGAACGGGCCCAGTGCCGGAGGTTTCAAGGGCTATACTCCTTTAAGCGAGCCTGAATCCAGAGCAGTGGCTCGGTATCTGGACTCGGAGATGTTCTGGACCTTTCTGAACTTTCACAGCAAGGGCGAGGGATTATACGGCTGGGATGATCCTAATATAGAGTATTATCCACAGCTTGCTTCCATGGTCTCGCGAATTATAGAGGCTTCAAACTACCGCAAATTCATAGATACACCGGACACTGATTACGGCACATTATTGGGATATGTGCGGGAAACCTATTTAAAGCCCGCTCTGACGTTTGAGCTGTGCAGATATGTATACGGCATACCGTATCCGGATGAGGATTTTGACAGCGTATGGGCTCCCGCCAGGACATTCTGCCTTATTGTAGCTGAGGAAGTTATGAATATGGAGGCCCAGGAATACCTTGTATTCCAGAACAACAAATTTCTTCATGCCTTTTGTGATGAGGAATATGCTAAAACCTATGCCGCAAAATGGGCAAATTCAAGGGTTTTATATATTCAGGGCGGCATCGAGAAGCTCATGAACATGACTGTCTCGGACATTTCTGTGTTTGTTGATGGCAGGCAGGCAGATATGCAGGCATATAACATTAACGGAAACAATTATTTCAGGCTGAGAGATCTGGCCACCGCCCTCAGCGACACCCCGGCGCGGTTTGATATTGAATACGATACTGGGAGCATGGCCGTCATGATGACAAAAGGTAAATCCTATACCGGGGATCACGAGGACGTAGCTCCGGTATCCTCCGGAACGATGGCTGTCCCTTCGATTTCCGGTCTCTGTTTAAACAAGGAGAAGATTGAGGCCGCTGCCTATAACATTAATGGGAATAATTATTACAAGCTTCGGGACATTGCCGCCGCTATAAACTTCGGCGTTACTTATGACCATCATGAGAGAAAAATCAGCATAGATACCTCTGTCGCATACGAGGATGATACCGCTGGTTTTGTGGGCAGTTAAACCGGTGTTCCCGCGCCGAAGGTGCTGAATAAAAAAACGAAGGATGAAAATCCTTCGTTTTTTTATTCAGTCAATGAGCAGCTTTCTTCTTTTCCAGCGCCCACTGTAATAGTATATAGCGCCTATAATCGCCGTTGTAAAGCCTGCTGCCGCACTTCCGAGCCAAAAACCCACAATTCCCATTTTGAAGACAATACCCAACAGTACAGCCAGCCCGATTCTTGTTACGACTCCGTCCATGAAGCCCATTACAAAGCTCAGAACCGCATGGCCCAGTCCGTTAATCAGCGCCTGGAATGGCGCCATGGTGGCAAAGGTCAGGAAGTAGACTGCCAGTACCCACATATATGTGGGCGCCCATGCAAGAACCTCCGGATTGCTGTCGAATATGCGGAATATATCCTTTGAGAAAAGAATAAACAGTGTTGAGATGGCAAGACAGGCCGTCAAGCAAATAATAAGTATGGTTTTTACAATGGCCTGTACCCGCTCAAGCTTTTTCGCGCCCAGATTCTGGCCGATCATTGAGGAACCGGCCGCCCCTATGGCGTTGCTTATGATAGACATTACACCGCGCAGCTTGTTGCCCACACCTGTCACCGCTGAAGCTACGACGCCGTAAGAGTTGACATAGGAGTTTATAAACATCATTGATATCATTACGGCTGCGTTTTGCATTGCAAGGGGAAAGCCGAGCTTTATAAGAGGCAGCAACTTTTTTGAATCTATTTTAAAGCTTTGTAGCCTAAAATCAAAACCGAAGGATTCTCTTTTTATGTAGAGATAGATAAGGGAAATTATGAAGGATACTGCCTGACCGATCACAGTTCCCAGGGCTGCGCCCGCTGCCCCTATTTCAAAGACCATTACAAACAGATAGGTGAGGACAACATTGAGAACAGCGGCTATGGCAATGAAAACAAAGGGCCTTCTGGAGTCTCCCATGCCGCGCAGGATAGCGCTGATCATACTGTAACCGAATGTGAAAATGAGGCCCAAAAAGCATATAATCGCATAGCCCTTTGCTTGAGAGTAAACTGCCGCGGGTGTGTTCATAACCCTGAGCAGGACATCCAGCATGCAAATGGCTATAAGGGAAATAATCACCGCCAGGGACAGGATAAAGGTGAACATGGTGCCGATGGTTCTGCTTATGGCTTTCCTGTCGTTCAAACCCACATACTGAGAAATCATGACCTGACCTGCATTGGAAAACCCTATACCCAGCATCATGCAGAAAGCAAGCAGATCGCCTCCGATGGATACCGCCGACAGCCCGCCGCTGCCCAGATGTTGGCCTATTATTATCATGTCCACAAGATTGAAAGTAACCTGTAGGAGATTGGAAAGGGCGAAAGGAAACGCAAATCTGAGCAGCTGCCTGGTTACATTCCCTGTGGTTAAATTGTTTATCATGGAATTACCGGTTTTCATTACAATACTCTCCAAATGCCTGAAAATTAAAGTGCCGAGGATTATCACCAACGGCACATAGATACATAGTCTGACAAAATATCAACCGCTTAATTATTAATTTATTTTTTTGAGCCGTCCTTATAAACGGCTCATATAATTACCTCGTAATTATATAGTTTTGTATATATGATTGTCAACTGCCATAGTATTAAGAATAATTATGTTTTTGTTAAGCGGGGGTTTTAAAGGTTGAAGTGTCTATTCGTCATTTGTGCCGGGGAGCTCTTCGCTGTCATCGGCCAATTCCGGCAGGGTAAAAATATCCTCCGTATCCGGGATATCGGAATAAGCATCTCCGCTGTCATTTTCCGGATCATCCGATGCGGTGGATTTAAGGTTAAACATGAGCGTTATGGAGTTTAACAACATAACGGATGCCGTAAACGAATAAAAAACGGTAACGGGAAATATATGGGAGCCTGCAATCGACACAAAACACAGGTATACGGAAAAGTTTGAAAAGAAAAGGGTTTTGGCAGGTGAGCCGCGACCGTAACAAAATCCGGTTATATAGTATCCTGCCAGGGCGAAGGCGCAAAGAGCCAGGGCGTCATACACATAGTCCAGTATTACAGGGTTTGCCGCGTTAATCTTATAAGTCAGTATCAGCCAGTAGCAAATAAAGATTACAAGTATAAAGCAGCACAGAGCCATTTCAGAGCCGCTTTTTCTTCTCCAGGCGTTTATGGAAAGGGTCAGGTATGAAAGGCCCGAAAGTGCCGCAAACAGGGCAAGTATACTGTCAGCAATGACGCTGTCTAGGGTTTTTGCATAGATGTAATATTTATAGGATGCAAACAGCATAACAATTGCGAGAAGAAAAGATATAATCATCACGACAGGGGAATTAGTCCTGTATGCTCTCTCATAACCTTCCGGGCTTGTAAAGCCCCTGAGTCTGATGGCAAAAAGAAAAAAGACCAGGGCAGCGAAAACTGACAGGGCAATAAGAATATAGGTTATGGGCTTTGACGAGGCAAGGCCGGTAACGGGATCAAATACTGTATTCAGCTCAACTTTTCGCAAATAATAACCGATTGCTCCGAGAATTACCGCCGTCAGGGTATGCCCCGCAGCCAGTTTACGTGCCTGTAAAACTTGCATATCAAAGCTCCTAGCCGCAGCTAAAATGCCAACCTCGGACCGAATAAAACGGGTCTCAGCTCAATGTATTTGCCGCGGTGCCGCCTTGCAGGCGGGCGGCACGCCAGATTTTAATCCATCCGGCAAAGCCTCCGGCATAGACCGGAACAGTGCCGGCATAAGTATTAGTGTGGCCGTGAGTAAAAATGGGACAGCCACTGTATAGAAAGCTATTACTTATAAAGTGATTATACTATCAACAATAAAAAAAAGGAAGTGCGACATTGAAAATAATAATTGCCTTTTCCGTATTGATGGTTATTTTTATAATGCTCCTGCCCGTTTTTGTGGTGAAGGGAGTCCACGCCGAACATGATATTTCAATACAGGCGGTTGAAACAGAGCCTGTTTTGTCACCGGAAGTTTCATCCGAACCAGCTGCGGTATCGCCAAATCCAGCTGCACCCTCAAGGGGTGTGGACACCACAACCATGGTGAAGCTGAAAACCGGAGATTCGGTCGTGACGCTGACAATGTATGATTATCTGGTGGGTGTGGTAGCCGCCGAAATGCCCGCTTCCTTTTATGAAGAGGCATTAAAAGCCCAGGCCGTAGCTGCCAGGACATATACATACTATAAGATGCTCAACGGTTCAAATCATTCCGATGCGGATGTGTGCGATAACTGCAATTGCTGCAAGGCCTACTTCTCCTATGAGGCGCTCAGAGAAAAGTGGGGAGAAAAGTATGACTATTATATCGGAATAATCAGCAAGGCCGTTGCAGATACCGACGGGCTCTGCGTGACCTATGAAGATGAACCTATTTTGGCGGCTTTTCATTCTTCCTCACCCGGGTATACTGAGAACAGTGAAAGCGTTTGGCACTCCCCCCTGCCCTATCTGGTGTCGGTAGAAAGTCCCGAGAACGGCAACACAGTACCGAATTTTTATACCGAGGTTATTGTCTCCTTTGAGGAGTTTAAGAGCACCGTAAAAAAGAGCTATCCCCTGGCAGTATTTGACACGGATCAGGAGGGATGGATATCCGATGCGGAGTATTCTGACAGCGGGAGAATAATAAAAGTCCGTGTCGGGGGAGTTGAGATGACCGGGACGGAGCTCAGGGGGCTCTTTGAGCTCAGGTCAACGGCTGTCCGCTGGTCTGTTGGAAACGAGTATATATGTTTTGAAGTCACCGGATATGGGCACGGAGTAGGGATGAGCCAATACGGGGCCAACGAGTTTGCCAAAAATGGAGCGGATTTTTTTGACATACTGAGTTATTATTACCGGGGAACCAGTGTTAAAAGCTATTTAATGCTGGATTCCGATAAGAAGCTGCTGTAAGTGCCCTTGAATCTTACACAGATATGATTTAGAATAAACTGAAATTGCGAAATAATATCCGCTGAACAAATGCTTTTACATCATATATATTAGATTGACTGCCTGAGTTGATTTGCGGTCACACGCCGAAAATCAATTGTGCTGCAAACAGGTATTAAATATGTTTTCACTTCGGAGGCGGGGTTGTCCGGATATAGATGAGTTTAAAAGTATAGATAAGGCATTCTGTTTGGGACAAGCATGCCAGATATCCCCGTCTCTCCTGTACGCAGCCTGAGCGTCAGGAAAGCCCCATAAAGGCTGAGATGTATGTAATAAACGCCGGGGATGATAAATTATTACGCCAGATAGATAAATAAATATTAATTTAATGCCTCATATTTCCAAAAAATGTTGACGAAACTTGTCTGAAAGGCTATTATAATATAATTAGCAGAGTAATCCGTTAATTATGATAATGTTAAACAAAGAGCCCATCTTTAAGGAACGGAGGGTGCTTATGGGATTGTTTAAGGAAGTAAAATGCGGAAGATGCGACAGAAGATATTCCAGTATCAGAGGAAGATGCCCATATTGCGGTGCCAGGAAAAACCGGGGCGGAAAAAGGGCGGCTGACCATGGCAACAGACAGCTGCACTTTATTGGAGGTACACTATTTCTGATTGTAGTTGTAGTTGCTGTGATTATTTTGGTATCAAAGAGCCTGAAGAGCGCAAAAGAACCGACTCCGTCTCCCACATTCACCGTCAGTGTTACAAAAAGGGTGGACGAGGTAACGGCTACACCCAGACCAGAAACAACGCCTCCCGTCGAGACGCAGGAGCCAACGCCTACACTGACGCCCACGCCTACCGTTACCGCAATTACCCTGAACCGTGAGGACTTTACTCTCTCGTTTATCGGTGAGCAGTGGACCATGACTGCGACTCTTACACCGGCCGACTCCAATGCGGAGATAAAGTGGAGCTCAGAGGATGAAAGCGTTGCTATAGTAAATGAGAACGGTGTGGTTACCGCAATAGACAGGGGTTGGACCTACATTGTCTGTGAAGCCGGAGGAGTGGTTGAAAAATGTATTGTCCGTGTCAATGCGGATTCCCTACTCGGTGATGATGACGATGATGGTGATAGTGACGACAGCGGAAATGTTATGCTCAGTCATACGGATGTTACCATAAGCGCGTCAGAAAGCGAGACTTTCACTCTTTCGGTCAGAGGCACCTCTGCAACACCCACATTCAGCAGCGAAGATACCGGTATCGCAACTGTTTCCCCCAATGGGGTTGTTAAAGCTATTTCAAAGGGAACCACAAATATAGTTGTTTCCATAGACGGCATGACCTTGAAATGTATTGTCAGAGTCAAATAACTAAAACCGATATCAAAAAAGTCCCGGACTTTTA
>JAAYOP010000074.1 GCA_012520295.1 Clostridiales bacterium
AGGTTCATTAAGGTTTATAAATTCTTTGTCTTGTTTTACGTGTACATTATATTAAATCTTTGACCATTCATAAATACAAAAGTCAAGGTCGGCGTATTACATTGCTTATTTTCAATGTGACGACAGATTACAGAGTAATTATGGGGATTACTGTTCCTTTCATTTGTTAACATCATTAATTTCAGCAAGCTTTTCTGAACAATTTCCCTTGTTATGAAACTTGCCAACGTTTACTTGACACATACGATGTGTTGACAAGCACCCCTATCTATACTAAGGTTAGTGTAGTTTAAGGGGGTGCTATATTATTCAGGAAATCCAGTTGTCTGTGTTGATACGAAAGAAAAAATGATATAGCTTAAAACGTCTTGTAATTACGCGTTATGTTCAGATAAATATAAACAGATATTGCAGGAGTGGGTATGGATATGAAAAGCATGAAGGTTAAGCTAATGGCAATCATCCTCGTTATAGTAGCGGTTTCCTCAGTTGTTACGGCGGTTATAGGGTTGCTTCAAAGCTTTAAAGCCACCGAGAGAATAATAGATACTTTGATTGAAGATAAACTAATCAGCTCGAATAATATGTTAAAAACTTATCTTGATGAACAGTTTGGATCATTAAAACTAAATAATAATGGTCAATTGGTTGATAAAAACAACAAGAGCATAGATGGCAGGTTTGAGTATATTGACAGGTTTTCTCAGGATATGGCCGTTGTGGCGACTGTTTTTGCCAAACAGGGAGACAGTTACGTCAGGGTGATAACCACTATCAGAGATGAGAAAGGTAATAGATTGGTGGGCACGGAACTGGATAAAAACGGTCAGGCATATTATGAGGTGTCAAAGGGAAATATCTTTTATGGAGAAGCTGACATTCTGGGATCTCAATATATGACATGTTATACGCCGGTTTATGACGATGATGGGCAAATAATAGGAGTATATTTTGTTGGCGTACCGATTGAAACAGTAAAAGAAATATTAAGTGACGGGATAGAATCATCTGTCAGGTATGTAGTAATAATAACCGTGCTTATTCTGCTGGTTGCGGCTATAATTATTGTTTTAGTCAGCAACAGAATAACAAGGCCAATTAAAAAAGTAACGAATGCCGCGCAGCAAATAGCCGATGGTAATTTTGACGTAGAGCTCAAAATAAAGTCCAAAGATGAAATCGGGAGACTTGCGGAAGCGTTTAAGCTTACCATTGACAGATTGATAAACTATCAGGACTATATAGACGAAATATCCGATGCTCTCCACAGCATATCCCGTGGAGACTTGGATGTGGAGCTTCAAAAAGAATATAGCGGGCAATTCAAAAAACTAAAGGATGGCATACAGGCTCTGATTGAAAACCTCAATTCAACTTTAGCACTGGTTAACGAAGCGGCAGAGCAGGTGACCAGAGGGGCTGAGCAGGTTTCAGACGGGGCACAGACGCTGTCTCAGGGGGCAGCCGAGCAGGCAGCTTCAATTGAGGAACTGTCCGCATCCATAGCTGAGGTTTCGGAGCAAATAAGAATTAATGCGGAGAATGCGAAAGCTGCACGTGAAAAAGCAGTATTTGCGGGTGAAGAATTAAACAGCAGCAATGAGCAGATGAATGAAATGATGGCAGCTATGGAGAAGATTACGTTAAAATCATCTGAGATATCGAAAATAATAAAAATAATAGAGGACATTGCATTCCAAACAAATATTCTCGCTCTCAATGCGGCAGTGGAGGCAGCGCGCGCAGGCGAGGCCGGTAAGGGCTTTGCTGTTGTGGCGGAGGAAGTCGGTAATCTTGCAGGGAAATCGGCAGCGGCAGCAAAGAACACAACACAACTGATTGAAGAAACCATAAATGCCGTTGAAGGCGGTTCGAAAGTCACTGGTATAACAGCAGCTTCTTTAAGCAAAAGTGCCGGTGTGACTATGGAGGCAATTGATTTAATTGACAGTATAGCTCAGGCTTCTGAAGAGCAAAGTATGGCTATTTCACAAATAAATGAAGGCATACATCAGATTTCATCAGTCGTTCAGACTAATGCGGCTACTGCGGAGGAAAGTGCGGCTGCAAGCGAAGAATTGTCCGGTCAGTCAAATGTTTTGAAGGAGTATATTTCAAAGTTTAATTTTAAACACACCGAAAATATGGCAGCATTAGAGGAGAATGCATCCTTATCAGCCCACATAAATAAAGACGGTCTGTTGCTTCCGGATTTAACAAACAACAAATATTGAGTACTCTGCACAGCTTCATAACAGAATACAAGAAGATAAAAACATATAACCAGTCAAAAAGAAGGAAATCCGGCAAAACCGGCTTCCTTCTTTTTGCTTTTCAGGCAATACTATAAAATTTTTAAATAGTCAAGCGTCGGTACCAGGTTTTCTGAAACGCAGGACATTCCAACTAAGGCTCTTTAGGGTTACGGTAGCTTTTCCGTTTTCAAATTTAGCATCTCTGTTAACGGTTGGAATAACCGCATTTGGATTTTCGTATGTGTTGCGGGCAGTCAGGTCTTCGGAGTACATCTGAATATGTTCGATAAAAGACCAGCCCTCGAAACCTGAAACATCGAAGACAGCTAAATTATCCGACTCCCAGTTGCGGTTAATGGCAAAGATGCTGAGCTCTCCGTTTGCTTCATCCAGTGCTGCTGCCGTGTCAATGAAGGGAAGTCCTTCGTGTGTATAGTACTGGCCGTTGTCATCAACGGCGTATCCGGGAATATCAAAGGTATCGCAATCCACCGAGGTTCTCATGGAGGTGCCCCGGCCATACTCCATCAACTGGGTAAAGGGATAATAGCTTCCACTCCGCCAGATATGGTCACGGTCTGAAGTGGCCAGGGCCATCAGGCCGCCTGTCATGCAACCAACTTTGACCCGGTCGGCATGGCGAAGAAATGACAAGAGAACAGCTGCGTTTCCAAGGGCGTTTATCATGTCACCCTGTCTGTGCATGGGCTGGATCCCGCCAAAATTCATGTTGTCGGGGTCGTGGCGAATAAACTTGCGATCCGGGCTGAAAACATAGTGATCCATGTAAAGGTTGTGGGGGCCGTATCCAGGCCGCAGCGGACGATTTGGACGAACCATAGTTCCATATTCATCAAAAGAGAGCATCATTTTTCGGGGCGAGCGGCATTTTGCCTGCACGAAGTCACACAGTGCGATTTCGGTGTTTATATAGTCTTCATAAAATATTGAGCCGCCAAGGAGGGCGGCAAAGTCGCCCTCAGGTGCCGAATGATAATGGTGCAATGAGACATAATCAACACTCTCATAGCATTCCTGCAGCACTTCCAAATCCCATTGTGGGAAATGTGCAAGAAACGGAGATGATGAACCGCATACAGCCGTTTCTATGGAACCATCAACCCATTTCATGGCTTTGGATACCTCGTTTGCCCTGATACCGTAGCCCCGCGGGTCGCGCTCCCATGAGCCTATTTGCCAGGGGCCATCCATCTCATTTCCCAGATACCACAGCTTTACACCGTAAGGAGCCTCATGGCCGTTTTTACGGCGCAGGTCTGACCAGTAAGTGCCTCCCGGGTGGTTTGTGTATTCGACGATATAGATAGCGTCGTTAATGTCGCCCGTGCCGAGATTTATAGTATACAGCGGCTCTGTTCCAACACGTTCCGTCCACTGGAGGTATTCATCATGGCCCACATCATTTGGTATGTACTGATGCCATGCCAAATCAAGATGTGTCCGGCGTTTTTCCATGGGGCCTATGGAATCCTTCCAATCCCAGCCAGAAACAAAGTTACCGCCCGGCAGGCGAACTGCCGGTATCGGCGTTTCTCTCAGGGCATCGATAAAATCCCGGCGGAAGCCTTTGTCATCTGCTGTGGGATGCTTAGGGTTGAACATTGTCCCGTATACCATGGTTCCAATGGGTTCGAGAAACGATCCGTAAAGACGAGGAGAAATATCTCCGATCTTATAAGCCGGATGCACAGTGATGGTTGCCTTCCTTGGCATTAAATCTTAACCTCCTTATTAAGTATTTCCCTTTAAAGAGCATTGACTCCTTTAGTCAATTATTTCGTAAAATTTGATAACAAGGCTGCCTTTATCAGCGCATCCTTCCCCCCTGAATTTATTGGAATGCAGATAGGGAGCCAGTTTCTTACTGTCGGTCATGAAGGTGGGAAGCGTTTTAAAAGGCATGCTCTGGCTTTCAAACCAGCCGTTGTTTTCAACGAAAACACGGCAGGGCTCACCGTCCTTATCAACACAATCGAGCATATAGCGGGCGGACATGTGGCGAACGCCGTTCTGATTGACCCTCTGAGTGTCTACGCCTCCCGGCAGTACCCTGCCGTTTAGCAGTTCGCCCTTCACCTCTCCGGTAAAAGGAATCATAACAGCCTCGCCGGCGGGACCTTTCAAGAACGATACTGCCTGGTTATCTATTTCAATATATACTTCGAAGATCAGCTTGTCGGCCATATCATACACCTTCATTCATTCTATTTTTTATAAAGCTCATCTAACCATTTGAGCGCCTTTTCAATATGCGTATCCCAGTACTCCCAGCTGTGGGTGCCTGAGCCCTCGGTATAAAGATGCTCATAACCAATATCCACAAGATATTTATGAAGATCCCTGTTGGATTCGATCAGGAAATCCTCACTTCCACAGGCCATATATAGATTGGGGCGCTCAGCACCGGTATCAACCAGTTTCTTTGCCAATGCCTTGGGGTCAACATCGCTTCCGATGATTTGACTTGGTTTTCCGAAGGTATGTATAAAATAACTGGGCGACATCATCGCGGGGGGCGTGTTGCCCTCCGGTCCGGGGCCGGGTTCATCGGGCATTTTGGAAATCCCGTCTGTAATCAGCGCCGAGGATAAAGCGATGATATTCCCAAAAACATCATTGTTTTTAAAACCGTTTCGAATGGCGCCGTATCCGCCCATGGACAATCCTCCTATTGTCGTATCCTTTCTTTCCTTTGACAGAGGAAAGACGCGGCGGGTAAAGTCCACCAGTTCTCGGCTGATAAACTGCTCATACAGCGCATCTCTCGCCTTATCGTCAATATAGAAGCTGTTTTCTCCGGAAGGGCAGAATACTGCGATACGATGCATCTGCGCCAGCTGTTCTATCCTGGAGCCGCGAAGCCAGTCGGCATGAGAGCCCGAGTAGCCATGCAGGAGATAAAGTGACCGAAAGGGCTTATTGGGATCTACCGGAGTCATCCCCGGAAACATGGGCGGCTCCGCAGGTATAATCGCAGTGACATCAGTTGTACGATGAAGGGAATTGGAGAAAAACGAAAAATGAAAAACTGCCATTGACTAATCATCCTTTCTGTTCATGGTTTAAACAAAGATAAATGGAATTTTGACATGCCTTCCTCTATTCGTATTCTATGAAATCCTTATCAAAAAAGCCGGCGTTAAAGGGCATATGAATGTTGTCTGCCTGCCCAAGGGGCATATCCTCAGGCTTTACTGGCACGCTGCCCTCTGGAACCTTGGGCATAGACATCATCATGGGAGGCATTGTGGGCACATCTCCTTCACCCATTGGGGGCATGGGCATTTGCATCATCTTCTGTGGTATTTGGGGAATACCAAGCTGGTTTGCTAAAAACCGCCACGCCTGTTCAAACCAATCATCGATACAGGGGCCAATTGTGCCGTCCTCAGCCTGTATACGGTTGACGGCGCCGGTTTCACCGTGGCCACCAGTGCTTGATATGTATGCTGCGAAGGGCCGCTTTGCTCTTTCCATGGCATCGAGCATGGCAATAGTCTGATAGACGGAAACGAGACTGTCAAGGCGGCTGTGATGGAAAAAGGCAGGTGGTGTCTGGGGGCCAACCAGTTTGCCGTTTGGCACATAAACAATGTTGTCATCAGTCTGTTGGCCACAAAACATAGGCCCGAAGCCCAAAATCATGGCATCAGGCTTGCCCTCCTCCCCGGTACAGCCTGCAGCTTCCATAATGTCGGGGCGGTTCCAGAGGTTGCCAGTTGTCATGCATATAAAAGCACCGGCTGAATTGCCGGAAATGACAATTTGCCGGGGGTTGATACCCCACTCCTTAGAATGGTCGCGCAAAATCTTGATGCTCTTAATCAGGTCTATGACAACCTGGGGGAACCGGTAGTCCTTCGCAACGGGATAGAGATACGTGCAGGTGACACCAAAGCCCTTTCCCATGCAACGACTGGCAATTGCAGTGGTATCCGATTCACTGCAGAACATGAATCCGCCGCCGGGAACATGGATGAGCGCCGGTGTTGCCTGAAAGAACGGTGGAACATTGGATACTGTCACGATCAGTTTTGAAGTTTTCGCGTCGTTTAGATTAAAGGTGAATACTTGCATATGTAAACCTCCAAGTAAATTATTTACAGCCTATAAGCCACATCGTAAGCCTGTTCAATCACTGTCAGTAAATTGCCGACCTTTTTTGCATCGCCAATTACATGGATATTATCAGCCTCGATGTTAAACGGGTTATAAGTGTCATATCCGACGGAGAGAATTACGGAATCAGCCTGGATAAACATCTCTTTCGTATCGGTTTTCACCATGATGCCATCATCGGTGATTTCTTTTAACTGCGCTGAGGTATAAACATCAATGTTGTAATACCGGATGATCTCACGCAGCATGTTGGAATTGGCTGCGCTGAGCCCCATAATTTTCAGGATGTCATCCTGCATTTCAATAATAATTGCCTTTTTACCCTTCAAGGACAAGTCATATGCAATTTCGCATCCGGTCAGTCCACCTCCGATGACGGCTACTGTTTCGGCCACATGTTTTCTGCCCAGCAGGTAGTCGATGGCTTCGATTGTGTTTCCGCGCTCGATACCCGGAACCTTCAGCCTTTTGGGGACAGAGCCGGTAGCGACGATTATTTCATCGGCATCCAGAGTATCCAGCATATCACTTGTAATTTCTGTATTCAGTTTAACTTCGATGTTCAGGTCTGTCAGTTCATTGATATACCATTCGATCAGCTTTTTGTCCTGCTTTTTGAAATCAGGGGCGGCTGCAGCCAAAAACACTCCGCCCAACATATCGCTTTTTTCATATAGGGTAACTTCGTGGCCTCGCATCTTGCATAGGCGGGCGACTTCCATTCCTCCGATGCCTCCGCCGATGACGGCGATTTTCTTTTTCATAGAAGCAGGCTGGAGAGCCATTTTCTCTTCGTTCATCGTCACGGGATTAAGCGCGCAGGAGCCCATACGACCAAAGCCGCAGGGATTGCCTTTAAAATGGCTGATGGCAAAGCAGCCGTTATGGCATGCAATGCATGGCCGAATTTTCTCCAGCTTTCCTTCACGGACCTTGTCACACCATTGTGGATCTGCCAACAACTGCCTTGCGATGCCAATACCGTCTACCGCACCGCTTTCAATAGCCCATACGGCTGTGTCCGGTTCGTTCATTTTTCCCGCGCAGACGACGGGTATATTTACAAAATGTTTGATATAGGAAACTTCGGGCAGATTGCAGGCTTCCGGCATATAGACCGGCGGATGAGCCCAATACCAAGAATCATATGAGCCGTTATCCGCGTTAAGCATATCGGCGCCCGCAGCTTCAAGAAGCCTGGCTACCGCCGGACTCTCTTCCAGACTACGGCCAAATTCCGTATATGCCTCACCCGGAAGAGCTCCTTGATTAAACCCGCGCATCTTACTGGCGACACTATATCGGACGGATACGGGATAATCGTCGCCGCATGCTGCTTTAATCGATTTAATTATTTCCGTTGCAAATCGGAGGCGATTTTCCAATGAACCACCATATTCATCCGTACGGTGATTCATGTTTGCAAAAGTAAATTGGTCGAGCAAATACCCTTCGTGAACTGCATGGATTTCAACTCCGTCGATGCCTGATTTTCGGCAAAGGGCGGCCGTCTTGCCGAACGCATCAACGATTTCATGTATTTCCTCGCGGGTCAATTCGCGGTGCTTAATTGACGGATCCCAAACGTTCGGCAGACCGTCTGAGGGAGCAACCATTGTAGCCCGAAGCATTTCGGGATTCATTTTTTCAATGCCCGGGAAAATGATTTGCGCACGTCCGAAACCTGCGCCCAGCTGTAAAAAGAATTTTGAGCCGTAGGAATGAATATCGTCCATTAGTTTTTTTACTGGTCCCATAAACAGGTCCTCATACTCGTAAAGCCAGCGCCCCATTCCTTTTACAGCAGTGACGCCCGGAATCATAAGGCCCACATTTGCTTTGGCACGCTCAACATAATACGCATGAGTTCTTTTTACAAAACCGCCATCGAATCCTATGGGGCTTGTACCACCCATTGCGCATAGTATTATCCTGTTTTTAAGCGTGATACTGCCCACCTTCATAGGAGTAAATAATGCTTCATATTTTGACTTCATATATTTATCACCCTCTTAAAATTTTTTCGAATTAAATTTGAACCAACAATGAGTAAGTGATTAACAGTTAGATTTCGAAAGTTTGACCAATGCACGCTGAGCAATTCAAAAGCGCAGCAATTTCAAGTTTAAACTGCGTTTTTGAATTGTTCAAAGTTCACCGCAAGGGATTTGGAACGTTTCCGCAAATCCATCCATGCACACGAGCAATGCATCTGAAGCGGGCAAAACAGGTTTTATTCTGACGGAAATATTATCTTTGCTTTAAAAAGTTTTATTTTGCATTACAGGCTGAACTCGCTGCGGTAAATAACGTCGTCCTGGATTTCGGGGGAAAGCTGGACGAAATAAGCAGAAAAGCCACCAATGCGCACGATAAGGTCGCTGTAGTTCTCCGGGCGCTCTTTAGCGTCTTTCAGTTGCTTGGAATCGAGGATATTATACTGGATGTGAGAACCCCCGTTATTCATATAGACATTGGTATATGCGATGAGCTTATTTATGCTGTCATCACTGGCAAGAGTGGAGGAGGAAAATTTCTGGTTGAGGACGGAGACGTAGGCCACTTTATTAAAGCAGACGTTGCAGGCGGAACGCAAAACTGCCGTTGGTCCACATTTGTCCATACCGCGCATTGGGGACAGGGACCCGTCGTTCAGAGGCTCATACGCCTTTCTTCCATTTGGCAGAGCACCTGCGCCTAAACCCCCGTAATAATGCCAGGCAAGACCCTCTCGGGAAATCATGAAGTTCCGGAACAGGGAGTTATCGTATGATTTAATAATTGCCGCGGAATCCTCGCTGATTCTCTTAACCATGCTGTCCGCTTCCGGAATATCGTTTCCATACTTTGGAGCCCTCAGGCAGAGCTGGCGTATTTCTTCGCCTCGATCACCTGCAAAGTCGCTGTCCAGTATCTCAAGGAGTTCATCCATGGAGATAGTTTTCTCGTCATAGACCAGTTTTTTTATGGAGGTCAGGGAGTCGGCTACATCTATTATACCCCGGTCGGATATGCCGAACATGGAATAATCGGGGTGCGGCTTGAGTAAATCCTGACCCAGCTCCATACTGGCTTCTATGCCAAGGATGGAAAGCAGGGGCAGACGCAGGTATTTATGGCCCATGTCTCTTGCCACACCGCCCAGCCAGAAGATGCGGTGGGAAAGATGCTTGTGCTGTTTCAGAAAAGCCGCATACAGTTCCTCGAAGCTCTTAAACTCTCTGGGATCTCCGGTTTTCAGGCCGCTCTGCTTTCCGTTGATATCCATACCGTTGTGCAAGGTCAAATGCAGAACCCCTGCCAGATTAAAGGCCGCAACACCCTCGGCGCCGTAATGCTCGGCGCGGGAGGGAAGACAAGGGTATACACAGCCCAGCCCCACCCATTCGACGGCTTCTTCAAAGGGGATGCCGTCTCTTACAAAACTGCTTATAATCACCTCGTCGTTTTCAAATAGGGGAATGCCGCCTTTGGTGGCGAGATTGGTTTCCATGGCCTTTTTCATCATCCAATACGGGGTCTTTTTGTTCCAGCGCAGACCCACAGTGGGAGAGGAAAGCTGCAGCGATGCGACAAGGTGTAAAAATAGATAGCTCAGTTCGTTGGAACAGTCCTCCCCGTTTTGGCCAAGTCCTCCCACCATCAGGTTGTTAATTCCAAAGTTTATTTGATGTGATTCCTTCTGGGTGCTGGAAGATATGAAGGTCTGGGTGCCCCATCGGCCAATCAGGTCTGCCAGCATTGAGGAGAGCTCCTCCAGCGGAACACCGTTTTCAAGGTCGTTTTTGAAAAACTCATAAAGATACTGGTCGGCACGGCCCCAATGGCAATTGTTTTGAATAGGGTTTTCAAGCATCTTCGCCAGGTTGCAAAATTGCATCGACTGTAACGCCTCACGCATATTCCTGGCAGGATTTGCAGGGACATGGCGGCAGGTTTCAGCAATCTTCAAGAGATGAGCCTTTTGCCTATCGTCCTTCTCTGCCGAAGCCATGGCTTCGGCCAGGTCGGCATAGCGATGAGCGTGATCTATGACTGCCTGGAGGACTATAATAGCCGACTGCCAGAAGTATATCTTATCGATATCGGTGCCGCCTGCGGCTTTATAAGCTTCAATATGCCTGCGACATTCGTTTGTGTAGCCGTTTAAGCCCACCTTAAGCAGCTTTTTCCAGGAAAGGACGGAAGTCGACTGTCCTGTTATTGCCGAGTCAAGGGACGGATCCTTGAGCTTTGCGGCTTCGGCATCCTTGGCCCAGCTTCCCACCAGCGCCTCCCACGCTTTATATGTCATAGCCGGCAACGAAGTGCTGCCGAAAAGCCTGGCGCTTTCTCTCAGAATTTCAACGTCTTCTTTACTCATATTGACTGATGCATCCAATGTAGCATCGATGCTACCGGCTTCTTCCCATATGCCGGGGATGTAGTCTCCGCATACATCGATGGCTGTCTGACAGCCGATTACCCAAGGGGTTGGCCTGCCGACTATCTCATCAAAAGGATGAATATTGATTTCAATGTTTTCAAGAACGCATTTGAGAAGCTTAGCACGGCGAATCTGGATATCCTCCCCTTCGGTTTCTCTCCAAGACTTGACGGTCCAGCGCTCTCTGTCAGCGCTGACCCTCCAGCCGGCTGCCTTCATCGCTTTTTTCCACTGCTTATTCCGCTTGCTTAAATCAACATTATCTATCTTTTTGAGCAGATCAAAGTCTACTGTTTTTGCCATTGTGCAGTGCCTCCTTATCACGTTTTTTATTTAATGCCTGTTTGCACGCGCAATGGATTTGCGGCGTATGGCTTCAAATCCATTCGGGCAGTCAATCAATGTATCTGAAACTAGCAAAACAAACCTGTTTTGCTAGTCAAAAAAATCAAATTTACTCTTTTTGCAAATGCGTTTCGTTAGGCGCATTTGCTCAGTGGACACTATTTATTTTGAGATTGAGCAGCTTACACCGTAGTTCAGGTATTTATCTCGAACTGCCATAATTTGCTCCTCGGTCATAGGTTTAAGGTCCTTAGTTGGATATGTCATATCCAGCGCTTCATATTTTGTCTTTCCTGCCCTGTGAAAGGGCATAAGCTCAAGGGCTATATCCCTGCCAAAGCCGGAGATGAATTTAGCGGTTTCGCGGATATTATCGTCCGTATCATTACATTGTGGTATCAGGGGCTGACGAAACAGAACATTCGCTCCCCGCTGCACGATATACCTGGCATTTTTATGTATTAGCTCATTATTGCAGCCGGTACACTTCATGTGCAGTGTGGGATTGATAAGCTTCAAGTCGAAATAGAAATAATCCGTTACCGGAAATACCAGCTCAAAGGCCGATGGAGAAACAAAGCCACAGGTTTCAATGCAGGTGTTGATCCCGCTTTTTTTGCACAGGCTGAAAAGCTCAAAAACAAACTCTGGATAAAGCAGAGGCTCTCCGCCGGAAACAGTAACACCTCCACCGGAATAATCGTAAAACATTTTGTCCTTTAAAACTTCCTCAAAAACCTCTTCTGATGTTTTCTCCCGGCCATAGCGGACAAGCGCTCCGTAATAACAGCTGTTTACACATTCACCGCAGGAAGTGCATTTGTCCCTGTCTATCCTGTAACCGCTGCCGGGTAGAATCGCGTCAAAACGGCAGGCTTTCATGCAGCGTCCGCAGCCTTTACATAGATTTTTAAGATAACCTATCTGTGCATTTGATACAAGGTTTTCGGGGTTTGAGCACCATATGCAGCGTAGCGGACAGCCTTTTAAAAAAACGACAGTACGTATACCCGGCCCGTCATGTATAGAATAACCCTGTATGTTTGTAATTATTGCCTGTTCCGTTTGCGATTCACCTCGATTTATGTGTATGTTATTGTAATTATTATGTAATCCGACTTTCCCAAAGTCAATGTTTATAGTATACTTCAGTTATTGGTATTTCTGATAACAGGAGGTATTTCAAACAGCAAATCTTAAGATTTGTGCCGGGGGTGATATTTAATGGGGTAAAAAGAGAAGGAAAGAGCTTCAGAGGTTTTACGATCCAACAAATAGAAATTTTCCTCACTGTAGCAAAACATCTGAACTATACAAAGGCTGCCAAAGAGCTTTATATCAGTCAGCCGGCTATAAGCAGCTGGATAATGAAGATGGAGGATTCCCTTGGTGTAAAGCTTTTCAGGCGCAGAAGCAGGGGCGTTGATCTGACGCCTGAAGGCCTGGAGCTTTATACAAAGCTGGAGCATGTATATCAGCGTTTCCGCGTTTCCGTTAACATGATTATGCGGGATATGATCAAAATGCCCAAGTTTGATATAGGCTGCCTGAATTCCATAGACATTGTTAAGCTGACCTGCGATATGATTGACAGGTTCCACTGTCATAATAAGAATGTAGATGTATATTATGAGATGTTCAATTATCAAGAGCTTCGTCAGAAGCTCATATGCAGTGAACTGGATGCCATAGTTACCCTGTATTTCGATGTTAAGAATCAGGCTAACATACATTCGAAGGTTATTGGTTCCCTTTCCAACTACTTCTTTTTCCCCAAAGCCTGGGGGAAGGATGGGGGAGATATAGCTTCTTTGCTGGATGGCAAGATTATGATTCTTGAGATTAATAACGGGGAGCGGCACGCTGTTGACATATGCCGAAGTTTTGGCTTCGAGCCGGCTTATATTACGCATGTCAACTCATATCTTGAGATAACAAAAGCAATAGCTGAAGGAGACTGCTTTACAATCGGCGGACGAGACCTGGCTAAAGACAGTCATTTTATGCCGGCTCTGAGTTCCCTGCCAAGGGAGGGCTTTAAAGAGGAAATTGCAGTTGCCTGGTATGAGAAAAACGAGAACCCATGGCTTGAGCGGTTTCTGGAATTGTTATGAGCTAGGTGTAAAGTCAGATGTTCTCTTATATAAATGCTGAATTCCAAGGTGCTTATTCCCATGCAAGTTTGCATAATACATAAATCGCATAATATTGTCAGCTATAATCCCGAAAAGAGAATCAAACATAATTTACTTGACAACGGAAGCATATGTAGTATTATTTAGTTAAATATTTTTAAATAACTCCGGATTAGTTCCGATGACAGGAGCTCTATGAAATATCAAATAATAAGCGACAGCGCCTGTGATTTAAGCCAGGAGGCTAAAGAGCTGGGCATAAGACTCGTGCCGTTTCAAATAGTATTTGACGATGAAAGAAGTTTAAAAGAGAATCTGGAAATAGATGTGCGTGAATTCTACCGATTTCTCGTGGAAAACCCCAATGTTTTTCCCAAGACCGCTCTGCCTTCCGTACAGGATTATGCCGATGTTTTCTCTGAATACGCAAGGGAGAACATCCCAATGATATGCATATGTATATCAAGCAAAATCAGCGGCTCCTATAATTCCGCGACTATTGCAAGGGAGCTTATTTTGGAGGAATACCCGAAAGCTGAAATAGAAATCATAGATTCACATTTTGCTACCGTGCTGGAGGGGCTTTTGGTACTGGAATGTGTAAGGCTGAGAGATAATATGGTATCCCTTGAGGAGAGCGCTGCCCGACTCAGAAAGACTGTAGAAACAGGTAGGATTTTTTTCTCCGTAGGAAGCGTTGACTATCTTAAAGCGGGAGGACGGATGAGCAGGTTTTCCGGTGTACTCACCTCCACGCTGGGTATGAAGCCTGTCATAACAATGAAAGACGGGAAGCTGATTTCCGAAGGGGTCACGATGAGCCGAAAAAAATCAATTGAAAAGATTAAAGCGGCGGTGGGAGAGTACATTGGCTCCATAAAGGATCAGCTTGACCTATATAATATTGTGGTGGGTTATGGATATGACCGGGGCGAGGCAGAACGCCTGAGGGATGAGCTTTATGAAATGTTAAAAGAAGCATGTTCTGCTGACGTGGAAATAAGTGTAAGGCAGATTGGTTCCACAATAGGTGTACACACAGGGCCCCATCCTCTGGGGATCGGGATATTGAAGGGAAGCTGAAAGAGGGTATAATTACGCGTTGATTACAGGGCTGACGCAGATTTGCTTTATCAGCCCTGTTTTGCGCCATGACAAGTCCGGACCTCGTCGGGCATAAAAAGATGCCCTCCGGCCACGGCCGGAGGACGTCTTTTTATGCTTTACGGTTTTTAAACGCAGCAGTCTTTCCCAGGAGGGTCAATTTACCTGGGCGGCAGGTAGTCACTGGGATTAACGTTTTGGCCGTCAAGTGTCATTTCAAAATGGAGGTGGGTGACATCTCCGGCCTCTGCAAGGGAAGTTTGTCCGATAGCTCCGATAACGTCGCCCATGGATACATAGTCATCAACGGCTACCGTTGGCAACTCGGCCAGATTGCTGTATATGCTCCGAAGCCCACCGCCGTGGTATATAACCACGGTCGTGCCCATCATCTGATCCTTGTAGATGTCCTCTACGGTTCCGGAGGCTACTGCTATTACTTTCGCTCCCAGCTCTCCGCTTATATCAATACCTTTATGCGCGCGCCAATCCATCATTGTACGGTCATAAACAAGGGCTTCAACGGAATGAGGGGTCATAATGCTACCGGTGACAGGCCAAACGAATGTGGTTGGAGCCAGATCGGGTTCATCCTCCGTCACGCTCATTACGTCCTCGTTTGGCGTGCTTTCCACTGCCGATACCTGGGAATCAGTTTTTTCTTGAACAAGAGTGTTTTCAGAGGGTGGGTTTATTTCAGGTTGCGGAGCCGCTGTGGAGGGCGGGTTTATTTCATTGGGATTAACCGTAGGTATCTCTATTGGGGTGTGGGTTGGAAGTGTTGCCGTTACCCTTATACTGAGGTCTTCATCTAAATCTAGTCCGGTTCTGCGTACTGTGTAGGTGAGCACCCAAGCCGAAACGCCGATGACAGCTACACACAGGAAAAGGACTATGTAAAAGCCCTTATTTCCCATGAACTTTGCAAGTCGTTCCAGCATAGAGCCTTTTTTGCTGTTCATATGGTTTTTCCTCCAAAAAAATATCTCTGCCGTCATTATTGACAGCAGAGATATTTTTTATACAAATATTACCACTAAAATTTTCGGAAAAACAACAGCGGTAAAATTACTTATTCAAGTTAAGAAATGCCGCCATACCGGGATACTTTGCTGCGTCATAGAGCTCTTCCTCGATTCTGAGAAGCTGGTTATATTTGGCAACCCTGTCCGTCCTTGAGGGGGCGCCTGTTTTGATTTGCCCGGCGTTTAGGGCAACGGCCAGGTCGGCTATTGTTGTATCCTCAGTTTCACCGCTTCTATGGGATATGACGGCGGTGTAGCGGGCACGGTTAGCCATCTCAATGGCGTCAAGGGTCTCAGTAAGGGTGCCGATTTGATTGACCTTTATGAGAATAGAGTTTGTTACACCCAGTTCTATACCCTTTGACAGGCGGCTGGTACTTGTCACAAACAGATCGTCGCCGACAAGCTGTATCCTGTCACCCAGAGCCTGGGTCAGAAGCTTCCAGCCGTCCCAATCCTCTTCGGCCATCCCGTCTTCGATGGAAATAATGGGATATTTTTCAACGAAATTTTTCCACATTTCCACCATATCCTCCCGGCTCATCTTTTTGCCGGCTTTGGGTAAAAGATAATATCCGCCCTCTTCCTCTACATACCATTCGGATACAGCGGGGTCCATGGCAATCATAAAATCGCTGCCGGGCTTGTAGCCGGCTTTTTCTATAGCCTCCACCAGTGCCTTGAGAGCCTCTTCATCTGTAGCCAGATTTGGAGCGTAGCCTCCTTCGTCGCCGACACCCGCGGAGCTGACCACCTTCTTGAGAGTATGGAAAACTTCGGCGCACATTCTCAGCGCTTCCCGGAAGGAATCTGCAGAGACGGGCATTATCATGAATTCCTGAATATCCACGTTGTTTGAGGCGTGAGCTCCTCCGTTGAGAACATTCATCATGGGGACGGGCAGGGTTTTTGCATTTGCTCCACCAATATACCTGTAAAGGGGCATTCCCAAGGAATTGGCGCAGGCCTTAGCTGCGGCCAGGGAGACGCCCAGAATTGCGTTGGCGCCCAGACGGGACTTATTCGGAGTACCGTCCATTTCGCAAAGAAGCTTGTCCAGGGAGACTTGCTCGAGAGCGTTAAAGCCGATTATAGCATCGGCAATCTCTTCGTTTACGGCCGCAACTGCGCTCAATACTCCCTTGCCCAGATATCTTGACTCGTCCCCGTCCCGAAGCTCGCAGGCTTCGAAGATGCCGGTAGAGGCTCCGGAGGGAACAGCCGCCCTGCCAAAAGAACCGTCTTCCAGCCAGATCTCGACTTCCACTGTGGGGTTTCCTCTGGAATCCAGAATCTCACGGGCCAGAACGTCAGTTATCTCCAAAATCTTGCTCATCATATCATTCCTTCTTTATATAATTATATGCTCAAAATTTTGCGCCTTATCGTATGATAAGGCTTTTGCCGGTCATTTCGGGTGGCTGCTCCAGGCCCATCAGATCAAGAATTGTGGGAGCGATATCACAAAGCCTGCCCTCGGACAGCTTGACATCGGCCCCGCATATGATGAAGGGCACAGGGTTTTTTGAATGTGCAGTAAAAGGGGAGCCGTCCTGGGCGATTATTTTGTCCGCGTTTCCGTGGTCTGCGGTGACAATGGATATGCCGCCTGCCTCGGCCGTTGCCTCAACTACCTTTCCCACACAGTCGTCAACTGTCTCAACAGCCTTCACAACCGCGCCGAAATTTCCCGTATGGCCCACCATATCGCAGTTGGCGAAATTGACGATGACAACGTCATATTCGCCGCTTTTCAGCTTTTGACATGTAGTGTCCGCAATCTCATGGGCTTTCATCTGGGGTATCAGGTCATAGGTTGGGAATTCCTTTGCGGACGGTATAAGAATCCTGTCCTCGCCGGGAAACTTCATTTCCGTTCCGCCGTTAAAAAAGAAAGTTACATGGGCGTATTTTTCAGTCTCGGCAATTCTGAGCTGGGTCATTCCCATTTTGCTGATAAACTCACCAAAGGTATTTTTCAGATATTCAGTCGGATAGGCAACCTTTACGTTCGGCATATCCGCGTCGTATTCGGACATGCATATGAAATTTACGTGAAAAAAACCGTTTTTCCGGTCAAAATCTGTGAAGGCGGGATCCACAAAGGCTCGGGTGATTTGCCTTGCCCGATCTGGCCGGAAATTGAGAAAAAAGATAGTATCTCCCGAGTTGATAAGCCCATTACTATCGCATATTACCGGTTCTACAAATTCATCTGTTATGTCCTGCGCATACGATTCTTCAATAGCCTGCAGAGGGTTGGCAACAATTTTTCCCGTGCCGTATACCATGGCCTCGTATGCCAGTTTAGTGCGCTCCCAACGCTTGTCCCTGTCCATGGCGTAGAATCTTCCCATTATGGTTGCAATGCGGCCGATACCTATGTCCCGGCAAACAGACAGGCATCTTTCCAGATAGCTTTTGCCGGAGGTGGGAGAGGTATCCCTGCCGTCCATAAAGGCATGTATGAACACATTATTTATATCGCGGCTCTTAAGCAGCCTGAGCATTGCCTTTAAATGGTACTCATGGCTGTGGACACCGGCATCGGAAAGCAGTATCAGGATATGGGCATTGCCTCCGGTGAGCTTGCACTCGGCTATTGCATCATTTAACACACGATTCTCGTAAAAGGTTCCGTCTTTTATAGAATTTGAGATGCGAAGGAGGCTCTGATAGACAATCCTTCCCGCACCTATATTCATATGTCCGACTTCGCTGTTTCCCATGGTCCCACACGGAAGGCCAACATCCTCGCCGGTTGCCGAAAGGCGGGTATGAGGATATTTATTGAAAAGGGAATCCAATACAGGTGTGTTTGCACTGTATATTGCGTTGCCTTGACGGCTTTCGGACAGACCAAAACCGTCCATAATAATCAGGGTTGTTGGAGTTTTCATCAAATACCTCGTTTTTCACTGGTTGGCGGCAAGTATGATTGAGTAAAACTTCTCAGGATCAAGAGAAGCTCCGCCAATCAAGCCTCCGTCTATATCGGGTTGCGCCAGAAGCTCCGCGGCGTTATCACCATTCATGGAGCCTCCGTATAGTATTGATATTGATCGGGCGATACGGGCGCCATAGAGAGATCTTAGCTGCGCTCTTATCTCCTTGCATACCTCGCCTGCCTCTTCGGAAGTGGCAGTCTTACCTGTGCCAATTGCCCATACCGGCTCGTATGCTATGACAACCTTGCGTATTTTATCGGCGGGCACGCCGGAAAGAGCGATTTTCAGCTGGAGACGGATGTGGTCCAATGTAATGCCCATTTCGCGCTGCTCAAGTGTTTCACCCAAGCATATTATTGGAATTAGGCCGTTTTCTATTGCGATATTAACCTTTAAATTGACTTGCTTATCCGTTTCTCCGTAATACTGGCGCCTTTCGCTGTGACCTACGATGACATATTTGGCACCCAGATCCTTGACCTGGGCAGCACTGATCTCTCCGGTATATGCACCCTTTGCCTCTGTGCATATGTTTTGCGCGCCCACATGTATTCGCGCGTTGCTGAATGTCTTGAGGGCGGCCTGCAGCATCAGACTGGGTGGACATATCACTATCTCACACCATTTCACCTTGGGCGCAAGGCACTTGAGCTTTTCACCATAGCCCTTTACCTCCGAGGGCAGCAGATTCATTTTCCAGTTGCCCGCTATGATTGTTTTTCTGTATTTTCTGTTCATATATTTAGCCCCATTTCTCAATTGTCTATGGAAAAAGAGTTAACCTGCGCTTATTGAGGCGCTATAACGTCTGCAAAAATTATATTATAAAACTATTTATCAAGAAGGCATGATATTCCGGGCAGCTCCTTGCCTTCAATGAATTCAAGGGTAGCTCCGCCACCTGTTGCGTTATGGTCAATTTTATCCTGTAAGCCGTATTGGTGCACTGCGGCGACGGAATCTCCGCCACCTATCACAGTATATGCTTCGGTTTCCGCCATTGCTTGGGCAACGGCCCTCGTGCCGGCAGAGTAGGCAGGGAACTCGAAAACGCCCACAGGCCCGTTCCAAAAGACAGTTCCGGCATGTTTTATTATATCAGTGAAGCTCTTGATGGTTTTCTCTCCGATATCAAGGGCCATCATATCCTCCGGCACCCTAAAAGCGTCGCAGGGCTCCGGAGGAGAGTCTGGGCTGAAAGCGGCTGTTATTTGAACATCATCGGGAAGAACCAGGCGGACATTGTTTCTTGTGGCTTTTTCGATCATTTCCAATGCATATGTCAGCTTTGAATCATCTACCAGGGAGTTTCCGATGGAGCCCCCAAGGGCTTTGACAAAGGTATTTGACATAGCCAAGCCTATAAGAAGAGAGTCCACCTTATCCAGGAGATTGTTGATGACTCCCAGCTTATCCGCTATTTTAGCCCCGCCCAACACTGCTACCATAGGGCGGCGCGGATTATGGAGAGCCTTTGTAAGCGCTTTAAGCTCGGCATCAATTAAAAAACCGCAGTAAGCGGGCAGATAGGCTGCCACACCTACAGTGGAGGCATGGGCTCTGTGTACTGTTCCAAAGGCGTCCGACACAAAAATGTCCGCATATGAGGCCAGCTTCTTTGAAAACTCAGTATCATTTGCCTCCTCTTCCTTGCGAAAGCGGAGATTCTCCAGCAGCATCACCTGCCCGGGAGCAAGAGAGGAAGCCAGGGAGCTTGCATGCTCACCGACCACGTCATCGGACATTTTTACTTCAATACCAAGGTATTCTGATAGCCGCTCCGCAACGGGCTTTAGGGATAGCTCCGGCTTTACCTCGCCCTTCGGCCTTCCCAAATGGGAGCAGAGAACAAGTGCGGCGTTATTATCTAAAATATATTTAATGGTGGGCAAAGACGCGGTAATCCTTGTATCATCGGTTATTTTTCCGTTTTCCATCGGAACGTTGAAATCGCAGCGGAGTAATACTTTTTTTTCTGATAAGTCCGCATCAGCCACAGACTTTTTATTGTATTTCATAAATGCCTCCTTCTGTATCGCGTTATGTAAGCTCAAATTAAAAATTCCGGGTCAAATGGCTCCAGGTCAGGCGGAATTGACGCTATTAGCCATCTTGCCCCGGCAAATAAGGTTTTTAAAACCCTGCCGGCGCAACGCCTCATAGCATATGACAGCAACCGAGTTGGACAGGTTCAAGCTTCTGGCATCCGAAATCATCGGTATCCGGATACATCTGTCATAATACTTTTCAAGTATTTCGGCAGGAAGTCCCGCCGTTTCCTTTCCGAACAGTATATAGCATCCGTCCTCAAACTCGGCATCTGTATATATCTGCGGAGCCTTTGTAGTTGCCAGCCATATGTTATTATCGCCATTGATTTCAAAAAAGCTCTGTATATTATGATATATTTTAATATCAAGGAGATGCCAGTAATCAAGGCCGGCGCGTTTGACAGCCCTGTCCGAGATATCGAATCCAAGAGGCTCTACGATATGCAGGGGGCTGCCTGTAACCGCGCAGGTGCGAGCTATATTACCGGTGTTTTGAGGGATTTCCGGCTCGACCAGGACGATATTTACCATTAATTTTTGCACTTCCTCATGCGCTGTCCGGAACAAGGTGATTGCAGCGGGCAGTTTTCATGTTATTCATGTTATTTTTACCATCAAATAATTCTATCACTTTATCATTTATTTTCAATAGCGCCAGGTTCATTTTTTGAATATTATAACTTTTTATGCCCACAAAATATCATTATATTTAAAAAAACATGGTTTTTTATCATATTGCATAACTTGTCCGGCTAATATATACTTCAAATATCGGCTGAGCTTAAATTAATGCCCGCTGAACAAATGGGTTTGTTCGTTTAAGATACATTGATTGACTGCCTGAATGGAATTGCGGTCCCACGCCCCAATTTTATTGCGCGGTTTTTTTGCCGATTACAACAAAAAACCTTGCACCCGGAACAATTCAAAAACGCTGCCAAAGTATTGCTATTGTTGCGTTTTTAAATTGTTGTACAGCAGGCATTAAATTATAGGCTTTTTGGTTATAAATACAATAGTGGAGGGCTTAACATTGGATGATGTTCTTTATATTGTAATACCTTGCTATAATGAGCAGGAGGTTTTACCTGAAACCGCCAGACGCATAGGTGAGAAAATTGGCGGGCTTATTGAAGACGGAAAAATATCGGACCGCAGCAGGGTGGTATTTGTTGACGATGGGTCCAGGGACAATACCTGGAACCAGATAGCGGCTCTCCATGAGAAGGACAGGCACTTTTCGGGCATAAAGCTCAGTCGGAATCGGGGCCATCAAAACGCCCTTATGGCAGGGCTGCTCTCTTCCGTGGATTCGGCAGATATGGTGATATCAATGGACGCGGACCTCCAGGACGATATTAATGCCATTGATGAAATGGTTGAAAAGTATTATGAGGGATGTGACGTTGTCTACGGGGTCAGAAAAAGCAGGGAAAAGGACAGCTTTTTTAAAAGATTTACGGCTGAGGGGTATTATAAACTTATTACCGCTATCGGAGGAGAGATTGTTTATAATCATGCCGATTACAGGCTTCTGAGCAAAAGGGCACTGAAGGCGCTGGCTCAGTTCGGCGAAACGAATCTTTTTCTCAGGGGGCTTGTCCCCATGCTGGGGTTTAAGTCGGCTGTCGTGACATATGACCGGAGTGAACGTTTTGCCGGCCAGAGCAAGTATTCCGTAAAAAAAATGCTCGGACTGGCCGTTGACGGGATAACATCTCTCAGCGCAAAGCCGATAAGAATGGTTTTATCAATTGGTGCGATAATTTTTATTCTCGGACTTATTGCGCTTATATACGCCCTGATATTGAGCATTACGGGCGGATTTTTCCCGGGCTGGGCGGTTACCACGGTTTCTGTGTGGGCCTGTGCAGGGCTTATAATGATTTCAATAGGAATTGTAGGAGAATATGTAGGGAAGATATATCTGGAAACCAAGCGCAGACCGAGATATATTATTGATGCCGTTTTACACCATGATTGATATCACGCCTGTTCGGTTTTATTTATGATATAACAAAACCCTGTCTCGATATGTCGAAACAGGGTTTTGTGCGTCTCCATTGGTATCAAAGTTTCAAATGGCTGCCTCCAGCGGGAAGAGTTTGAAATGAATTTCCGCTTTTGATTTTGGGTATGCTTTTTTATAGTTGTTTAGGATTCTTGAAATAACCAAGTGGCTCTTTTCGAGACTTGCCGACTGGAGCATTAAAAGGTATTGAGATACGCTGTATCGCGCAAAAACGTCTCCGCGGCGCAGAGATGAAGATATTATATCCTTGATTCTGTTCATTGAGGTATACAGTGCCTTCGGTGACAGGGGCTGCTCGTTAGGTCCCGTCAATGACAAGACCGATATGTAGGATGATTGCCCGGTTCTGGCAGATATTCTAGCTTCCAGCCTGTATATATCCTTAAAAACCTCATATTCGCACAGAAATGGACCCGGTTTTAAGTTTTTCTCACACAGGCTGTCCCTTATTTTATTCAGATCATGCTCGGCATTATTGTCTGTTTTAATTATTTTTTTGTAAAGGGATTGAAATTCATCGGAGGGAGTAATGGCAAATTGATTGAAAAACAGGTCGGTCACATATTCATAATGCCGCAAGGCCTCATTCTGGGAATCTGCCTTAATAAGAGTTTGTATCAATGAGCGATGCAGCTGCTCATCATAAGGGTCAATTGCCACCGCTTTACGGCACAGCGCTATTATCTCGCCAAATCTTGAAGTTTTATCAAGCTTCAGGACAGTGTTATAAACCAGTTCTGTATATTTGGAATGATATCTGGCACAGAGGTTTACGGCCCATAGAGCGCCGCTGATATTGGGGAGAAAGTTGCCTTTATACAGTGAAAGAGCTTTTAGCTGAATTGCAAGCTTCTCCGTTTCGTCGAGGGTTTTCTCCGCTGCTTCTACCAAGCGGTCAAATTCCTCTGTATCGACCGAAACCGGCAACTCGTTATTCCATGAGTAGTAGCCGCGCCGGGTTCTTATAATCTTTTTGCTGTTTTCGATTCCCAGGTCTTCAAGCATTTGTCTTGCCCTGTATAAAAGGGTTTTAAGTGCGTTTACATGACTTTTGGTATCTCCGTCTCCCCAGAGCAGCTCAATGAGTTCCCTTTGCGATATTTCTCTGTCTCTGAACGCGATTAAATAAGCCAATATGGTCCAGACCTTCTTTGAGCGATTGTTTTGGTCACTTATAGTCCTTCCTGAAAGTGATATTAAAAAGCCGCCAAACATTTGAATTGTCATAGTTTTGTCCGACATATCCTATCCCCCCAGAGAGATGCTGCGATAATGCCACATTGTTCATATAATAATACTTTTCCCAAAGAAAGGCAATACTAGGAGGGGATTGCCATGATTTTCCGCTTTGTTAGCAGGTTTTCAGGCTAAATACTGTCGCAAGTGGCTAAACATACATAAAGTTAAATACTCAAAAGAGGCCCGTCATATCGTAATTGCTGTGGCATATACCGATCTATTATGTGAAAGAGAAGGTGGGCATGAAAACAATAAGGCTGTTTAATGATGTTTTATCAATAGTGTTTGCGGTTTTATATTTTTATCAAGTTTTGTATGTGTTAATTGCACTGCCAAAAGGACGCCGTTCTTTAAATGGTAACATCGAGCTCAAAAGATATGCCGTCCTTATAGCAGCCCGCAATGAGGAGAGGGTTTTGCCAAACCTTATTCACAGCATCAGAGAACAGGAGTACCCTCCGGAGCTTATAGATATTTTTGTCGTTGCGGACAATTGCACGGACGGTACAGCCCTGGTTGCAGGGAAGTCCGGTGCCATTGTCTGGGAGCGCAATAATATTGAAAAGATAGGGAAAGGCTATGCTCTTGAATTTCTTTTTGAGAGAATAAGGGTGGAATATGGATACAGGAAATACGCGGGATATCTGATACTTGACGCGGACAATCTTCTGGACAGGCGCTATATTTTTGAGATGAACAAATCCATGTCGGAAGGCAAAAAAATTCTCACAAGCTACAGAAATTCAAAAAACTTTGATTCAAACTGGATATCGGCAGGGTACTCTCTTTGGTTTCTCAGGGAAGCGAAATTTCTTAATCGGCCCCGGCAGCGTGTTGGCGCCAGCTGCGCCATATCGGGAACCGGGTTTATGATTAGCCGTGATATTGTTGAGCGAAACGGCGGGTGGAAGCACTTTCTCCTGACAGAGGATATTGAATTTACGGTGGATTCCCTCCTTAAAGGCGATACAATCGGCATATGCGAAACCGCGGTACTCTATGATGAGCAGCCCGTTTCTTTCAGACAGTCCTGCCGGCAGAGGCTCCGCTGGTCTAAGGGCTATCTGCAGGTCTTTAAAAAATACGGCCCGGCTTTAATCCGGACCTTTTTTCAAAAGGGTAGCTTCAGTTGCTTTGATATGATTATGTCGACTTTGCCGGCTGTGGCTCTCACATTGTTTGGAGTGGCCATAAACATGACCGGGCTTTTGTATGGTTTTTTGGCCAATGATCCTCAAGCGGGTATATTGATAAACTCAGTTTTAAGGGCTGTTGGCAGAGTCTATGGGGTTGTCTTTGCCATGGGCTTGCTTACAACCGTTTCCGAATGGAAGATGATTCACGCAAAGCCTCATAAAAAAATCCTGAACGTGTTTTCGTTTCCATTTTTTATGCTTACAAATCTGCCCATTTCTTTTGTTGCGCTGTTTATGAAGGTGGAATGGAAGCCAATAGATCACAGTATATCCAGAACCCTTGAGGAGGTTTTGCTCATATCGAAGGACAAATCGGAGACACCGGCCAAGCAGGCTTCCCAGGCGGGATAAGGCTTCAGACTATTGAAAGAAGCAGACTCCCGTCAATAAAAAACCTACAGGCTTTCGTCTGCCGGTTGGTGTCAGCTTACGTTCGCTGATTTCCGTTAGCGGATGGCATGATTTGGCCTGATGCAGCTTAGGCACTTGGTTGCGGGAACATACTAACACTATTAATTTAGTTAATGTCCACTGAACAAATGCTTTCGTGTTATGCATTAGCTATAGAAATATCAGATTACGAAGCCCCCGTTGGCTCCGATGACCTGTCCCGTTACAAACCTGCATTTTTCCGAGGCAAGAAAACAGACCATTTCGGCGATATCCTCCGGGCTGCCAAGTGTCCCCAAAGGGGTATTGTCTATTAGCGCGTCAAGCTCGGATTGTGAAAAGCATCCCAGCATATCCGTTGAAATGCAGCCGGGGGAAATACAGTTTACCCTGATACCGGAAGGGCCAAGCTCCTTGGCCAGTGCCTTGGTCAGGCCTATTACCGCTGCCTTGGAGGCGGAATAGGCACTCTCACAGGAGGCTCCTACCTGGCCCCACATGGAGGATATATTAATTATGCAGCCATGTTTTTTTCTGATCATATCAGGCACCGCCTGTCGGCAACAATAGAATACGCCGTCCACATTGACCGAAAACATCTTGCGCCATTCCTCCGGTGTTATATCAGTGAAAAGGCCATAACTGGATATACCCGCGTTATTTACAAGCAGGTCGATGCTTCCGATCTCACTTTTTATCCTTTTAAACATAGCCGATACCTGGTTTTCATCAGATACATCCGCCTTGACCAAAAGGCAGTTTATCTCGCGGGACAGAGACAGTGCCGCCTCTTCCGAATTCAGGTAGTTGACTGCCACAGTCCATCCGTCCTCAGCCAGCACCTTTGAGATGGCCCGACCGATGCCCCGTGCCCCGCCGGTAACAAGAGCTGTTTTTTTCATTATTTCATCATCCAATCCGCCGTTAGAAGCATTATGTCAAGTAAATATACAGTGTTTTCATGTGGACAACCTACAGCGTATATACAATGCCAAAAAATCACATCCCAGTATGTGTCAAGTAAACGTTGGCAAGTTTCATAACAAGGGAAATTGTTCAGAAAAGCTTGCTGAAATTAATGATGTTAACAAATGAAAGGAACAGTAATCCCCATAATTATTCTTTAA
>JAAYOP010000075.1 GCA_012520295.1 Clostridiales bacterium
AATTTTAGACATAATTTAAATCCTCCTGTAATTTATTATAATTTACTAAACTCTACTTTTTTTTAGGAAGTCCGATGCGCTCTTCCCTGTAAGCGCTTATATACTCAATGCAGTAATCGTCCAGTCCCATGAGAGCCTCAGTTGCATAAACCATGCCCATCAGTGTCTTATCCAGCGGATCGAAAATAGCACTGTCCATGCCTGTACTCATAGCAAGAACCATAAACGCCTGGTTTATTATTTTTCTGAGCGGCAAATTGAATGATACATTACTTACCGCGCCGGTAACATGGATTGTTGGATAACGCTTTTTGATTTCTTTGATAACGTTTAGAACCATATTTACGCCGTCTTCAGATGTGCAGAGCATCTCAACGAGGGGGTCAATATGAATGCGGCTGGGATCAATGCCGTATTCCTTGGCCTTGTCCATAATCTGGTCAAAAACCTGCAGACGCTTCTCGGCTGTCTGGGGAATACCCGAATCGTCGCAAAGAAGTGCGACAACCTCCCATTTCGTGTCTGCAATTGCAGGAAATATGATATCTGTCTTATTGCCTTCCATGGAAACCGAGTTTACCATGCCGGGCTTTTTGACAAAGGGTAGCATTTGCACAAGAATTTCCGGATTTGGACTGTCGATTGCCAGAGGTGTATCAACAGCATCCTGGACAATCTCCAACATCCACTTGAGTACTTCATATTCCTCCTCAGGTGGAACAGACGCGCATACGTCAATAAAATGGGCTCCGGCCTCAGCCTGCTTTATGGCCATATTGCGGATATATTCCTCATCCCTTGCAGCTATGGCTTTTCCCATCGAGGGAATGGAGCCGTTGATTTTTTCTCCAATAATTATCATGTGCTAATTTCCTCTCAATGATTTTGCTTTTATTTTGAAAATGCTTCACGTGAATAAGTGTAAACCATTTCATACATTTTAGGATTGCCGCCAAAGCCTGTGGATACAAATATACTTTTCAGATATTTGCCGTATTTATCAAGAAACTTCTGGGTTTCTTCCACAATCTGCTCATCGGTCATTCCAAAACCGGCAACCGGTCCGAAGTTCAGCTTTATGCTGTCTCCGTATTCCTTAAGAACAAACTCCCTGTCGTTCATGTCCTGTCCTGACCATACATCTACGCCTGCCTCTATCATGGCCGGGACCAGCATTTCAATTTTGCCGCATGAATGGAAATCAATGAACATACCGCGCTTATGAGCGGATTGGCATACTCTTTTCAGATAGGGAACCAGCATTTCTCTTACGGTATCAAGGGAGAAGAAAGGAGCTCGCTGGGATCCCCAGTCATCGTGAAAATAGATACAGTCAGCATCATAATACTTTTTGTATTTTTCAAAGAGTGCATCGTATAAATCGCAAAGCTTGTCAAAAAGTCTGTGTACGGCTTCCTTTTCATCATCATCAATCAATGCAAGAGCTGCATTTTCAAATTCCATGAATGAGATAAGCCTTTCAAACAGACCGTTCATCATCCATACCATAGTAACTCTACCGTTGCCTATGTATGGAGCGTTTGTCTTTGCGCTCCCCTCCCAGTCATATTCATCTATGTTTGGGAAGGTTATGTACTTTTCCCATTCGCAAATATCGGGAACTTTTAAAGGATTTCCCGGTCTTACCATTGAGCCTCCGGCTTCCGGAACATATTCCCACTCAACACCGAACATATCCTTGCCAGCGGTTGGTGGAACGGACTCAGCTTCAATTACGAAAGCTCTGGCAACATTATCGGGAATGATTTTCGGACAAAGAGTTACAAAGTCAGCTCCCGTCGGAGCCCATACCCCTTCGCCCTTTAAAAACCTGAACACATTTTCTTTGGGAGTAATTGGTGTGTTGTATTTGGGGGAACCCGGGGTATCCGGACCCATAAATGGGAAAGACTTATATTCCCCTATTACCTTTAGCTCATCCTTAATGTTGATGTTAATAATTCTCACTCCTTCCTCGGACTATTATAGCAAAGATTTTATTTGATAACAACTCTTTTGTGGTTTTTTTGCTTCATATTTTTCTATTTTAATCTTTTTTTGCAGCCTCTATGACATGCTTTACAAGTACGCTTGTTGTTACAGTGCCCACTCCTCCCGGTACGGGGGTAATGGCGGCCACTGTTTTTTCAGCTGCTTCAAAGTCCACGTCGCCCTTTAAGTTACCTTCATCATCCACATTTATTCCTACATCAATGACAACCTGTCCGGGGCTGAGATAGCTATTATCGACCACTCCGGCCCTGCCCGCCGAAGCAATGATAATATCGGCCTTTTTGCATATTAATGCCATATCCTTTGTTTTGGTATGGCAAACCGTAACTGTCGCGTTCTTTTTAATCAGCATCATTGCCGCCGGCTTGCCGACCACAAGACTTCTGCCGATAACCACAACATTTTTTCCTGTCACATCAATATTGTAAAAATCAAGTATTTCCATGCATGCCTTAGGTGTACACGGGGGAAAGCCCAGATTGCTCCCGCTGTAAACCCCGGCCATGGAAATATCCGTTATACCGTCCACATCCTTTTCCGGGGCCAGTGCCCTTCTGACCGTATCATCGTCCATATGCTTGGGAAGGGGTCTGAACAGCAGACATCCGTGGATTGACGGGTCTTTGTTAATCTTCTCAATTTCGGCAATAAGCTCCTCCTGGGTGGCATCGGCAGGAAGCACTATGTTTTTCACCTCAACTCCCACGCCGGCGCATCTTTTCGTTGCACCCCTTTCGTACGCTATATCGTCGCCCCTTTCTCCCACTCTGACAATTGCAAGTGTGGGAACAATTCCTCTTGCCTTAAGAGCCTCCACATCCGCAATCATCTTTTCCTTTAAAGCGGCAACAACATCCTTGCCCTTTAAAATCTCAGCCATTTCATTTCTCCTTTCGAAGCTTTGTTCCCTCTATTTGAGTCTTCCAGCCACACTGTCGTATATATCGTCTGCCAGAGCCGTATACTTTTCCAGCATCCCGTTTGCTTCTTTGTTTAGCTCTTCGGCATATTCCCTGTCGGTCATAGCCTTTGTGTTTATGAAGACATTCAGGCTGGCACCCATCAGAGCTGCCTTACAGAAGGCAACGCCAACTCCCGCATCGCTGATTGCAAGCTTACTGCCCTTTTCCGCATAGGATTTTATCAATTCTATCGCTTCACAGCACTTGCGCATGATTTCCATGGGAACGGAGCAGGCGTCTTTCAGGCATTGGGACATTACCCTTTCTTTTTCAGCCTTTTCCTCCTCGGTATTTTTGGGAAGCCCGTAAGCCTTTGACAGGGGTTCAAAAACATCCGCATCTCTTTGAATTAAGTCCAGCAGCTCACGCCAAATCTTCTCAGACTTCTCCATAAGCTCATACATTTCCGCTTCCACATCGGCGTATCTTTTCTTTCCCACGGTCAGGGAACCTACCATGTTTCCCAATGCGCAACCAACAGCGCCCACCAGAGCGGACGCGCCGCCGCCGCCGGGTACCGGGGCCTTTGAGGCCAGCTCTGAAACAAAGCTCTCGCAGCTTTTTTGACTTAATGACATAGTTTATGTCCTCCTTAACATTACTCAATCCCGCTTCCGCTCATCTCGCATAACGCAGCACAATCGGCAGAAAACGAAACTAAAGCTCCATCAATTGCAGGAGAAGCATTAACAGAACATAATCATGTGATTTTCCTTTGCAGGCTGAAGGTGATGCTATTTACGGCAGACCGCCGCGAAACGGTGAGTTTTGATAAATCCTCGTTCCGCGGCAGCCTGTGCCGCTTTATCTTAGCTTTTACCTTAAAATATATTAATATTCGTTCGGCATCTCGCTTAGCTCGGCCATGGAGAACACCGGACCGTCTATGCACACGTACTTGTGGCCTATGTTGCATTTGCCGCACTTTCCTATGCCACAGGTCATACGCATTTCAAGGGTTGTATATATCCTCTCGGGAGACATTCCGAACTGGACGAAAGCATTTGACAGTGCTTTTATCATCACGGGAGGACCGCATAGAATTGCTATGGTTTTTTCCTTATCAAAGGGTATTTGGTCAATCAGTGTATGGGGGAAGCCGACCAACTTGTCCCAACCCTCCACCGGGTTGTCTATGGTCTGATATAAGCTGGTATCGGGCATCTTTGACCATTTGTCAAAATCATAGGCAAAAATGAAATCTCCCGGTGTCCTTGCCGCCATCAGCATGTTGATCTTGCCGTATTTGCCTCTGTAGGCAGGATCAAACACATAGTCTATCATGGGACGCAGAGGCGCAAGGCCAAGACCGCCTGTCACATAGAACAGGTCGTTTCCTTCCATTTCCTCCAGCGGGAACGTGTTGCCAAAAGGCCCCCTGATCCATACAGTGCTTCCTTCGCTGAGCATATGAATATTGTCGGTCACATAGCCTGTGCGCTTTATTGTCAGCTCCAGATGATCCTTTATGAGAGGGCTGGACGCAAACCCGAAGGTGCATTCACCCACACCGGCCACACTGAACTCGACAAACTGGCCCGGTCTGAAATCAAAGGGCTCATCCAGCTTCAGCTTAAAGGTCTTGACATCCTGAGTGTCCGACTTTGTCTCCTGTATGACCTCCAGAATCGTAGCGCGAGACGGTACATAAGGGTTTCTGTTACTCATTCTTTTGCCTCCTCTAAGCGCTCCATAATATCGGACACGGTATCTCTGATATTAAGACCGCCCGGACAAGAACGTATGCAGCGTCCGCATCCGGAGCATGCCGTAAATCCGTAGTTCTCGGGAATGTAAAGATATTTGTGGAGGACACGCTGTCTGAATCTTTGATATTTTTCCGTCCTTGGATTGTGTCCGCTGGCATGCAGGGTAAACTTCGGATACATGCAACTGTCCCATACTCTGGTCCTGGTCACGATGCCTTTATCTTCCGCATCTCTCAAATTGAAGCAGTGGCAGGTGGGACACAGGTATGTGCAGGTTCCACAGCCTATACAGCCTTCCACATAGCTCTCCCAGGGCATGGTAGCAAAGACATCCGCCTCTTTTGCTTCTATCTTCAGGGTTTCTTCAGGTTTTGTGTCGCGTTTCGGCGGCTCCGCTTCACTTCCGGTGAAAAGCCCATCCCCCTTGGCGGTTAACGGCTCATAGAGAATGTCCCCGTCAACAAAGTTCAAAAAACCGTCACATTCGGGAGAAAAGGTCATATCTATGCCTCTTTCGTCGCAAAAGCAGGCAGTTTTTTTGCTTGTGCATCCGGCCCCTACCACGGTCAGGCAGTTTCTCCTGTTTATATAGAAGCTGTCCTTAAACTTTCCCTTGTCACTTGTGAAAATACCGTCCAAGTCATTCAAAGCCGCTATATCACATGGTTTTGCACCTATCAGGAGTATGGGCTTTATGTCCTGGGCTTCCTCAACTCTTCCCTCCAGAAAACGAATAACATTTTCAACTCTGGGAAAAACCGTCTCCTTGGGAGATTTATATGGCAGACGGTCGTCGAGAATAACATCCCTGGCATCGGTGACCTCAGCATAGTCCAGTCTGTTGTCATTCATAACAGGAGCGATTACCGTGTATTTCTCCATCAGTTTTGCCAGAGCGGCTCTCGCCTGGTCCAAAGTCAATTTATACGCCGACAATGGTGTCACCCCCTAAGAATGCTACCTGCTGGTCATCCTGCTTGTATTGGTTTGCAAATGGCTTTGCTTCCATATCAACACCGGCTTTAAAGTCATAAAACTCCTCAACAAACTCGCTGAGTCCCTTAAAGAGGTATTTCAAATTAACTCCGGAGGGACATACCTTCTCACAGGCACCGCAGTCAGTGCATCTGCCGGCAAGGTGCATGGCCCGGGTGAGATGAAAGGCCATTTTCGTTGATGTGTCGGGATCCACCTGTTCCCAGGGCGTTGCTTTCCTGTCCATAAAGCAGGCCTTGCAATAACAGCCCTGGCAGGCCTGACGACAGGCATAGCAAAGAATGCACTTGTCGATTTCCTTTTTAAAGCGCTCAAACCGCTCATCCACAGTAGTATTCTTTGCCCACTCGGTCACATTCTCACCCGAATTTGGCATTTCAAGATCCTTATATGTATCTGAACCGTCCGCGCCTACCACTATGTCATACATATTGGGGATTGAGGAGGGACACGCATCGCATCCGGCGGCCAGGCTGTCATTCTGCTTCATTCCGGAACATTCAATCCCTATGATGACAATGTTCTCACGCTTGAGTTGATTTTCAACTATAAGGTTTATTATGGACCGAACATCACAGCCCTTAGCGGCAATGGCGACCTTTTTATCTCTCATGTCAAGGAGGTAGTTTGCCAGATTAGTAAAACAGGCTTCGTTCCAGACCAGGTTCTCCACGTCCCCGGCAGTCCTTGCAAAATATGGAGTAGGCCAGCCCACCTCCGGGTTGTCCTTTAAGCCCAATACAGCTTCGACAGTGCCTTCTTCAAGCAGCTTGGCCGCTGTTTCCTTTAGCTTCTGAGATTGTTTATTATAGTCCATCATGCACCATCCCTTCCGCCTAGCCTACTGGGCCCCAAAACTCTTATCTTTTCCGTAACCGTTTCAACCACATCGGCAAATCTCGCACCTTCGGAGGCGGAAACCCATGTAAACTGCACTCTGTCGGGATGGAAGCCTGCCAGAGACAGCAGTCTTTTCAGAGCCGAAAATCGTCTGCGGGCATAGTAATTGCCCTCCAGATAGTGGCAGTCACCGGGATGGCATCCGGAAACCATAACTCCGTCCGCTCCGTCTACCAAAGCTTTGATTATATACTGGGGGTTAATCCTGCCTGAGCAGGGGACCCTGATAACTCTGATACTGGGAGGATACTGAATTCGGCTCGTTCCGGCCAAATCCGCCCCTGCATAGCTGCACCAATTACACAAAAACGTGACTATTGTAGGAGTCCATTCCTCCGAGACGGCATTAGTAACTTCAGCACGTTCACTCAATATACTCACCTGCTTTCTACTTTCTCATGAGATATTCAATCTCATTGACAATCTGTCTGTCCGCAAAGCCGCCCAAGTCAACTGCGCCACAGCGGCAGTTTGCGCAGCAGGTGCCGCAGCCTTTGCACAGAGCATCGTTGACGACGGCACGTCTTACTGTTCCGCCCCTTACAGGCACATCCTGAACCTCGATTGCACCATATGGGCATACGTCTTCACAGGTACCGCAGGCTGTACAGAGATTTCCGTCCACCTTGGCAATTGTGCCCTCAGTTTCGATGTATTCCTTGGAAATAACCGTTGCTGCCCGTCCCGCTGCAGATCTGCCCTGCACAAGGGATTCTCTGATATTTTTTGGCGAATGCGCAAGGCCGCAGAGATATACGCCATCGGTGGCAAAGTCCACAGGACGCAGCTTCGCATGTGCCTCAAGGAAGAAGCCATCCTGAGTCTGTGGAATCTTGAGATGCTGGGCCGTAACCTTATTTTCTTCCCTGTCGGCAACGATGGCGGAAGCAAGAACCACCAGATCGGCCTCCAACTCAACCTCGGCTCCTACTGCCGGGCTGAATACCGATACCTTAAGACCGTTTTTATCGGTGACTTCCGGCTTACGCTCCAGGTCATACTGCACGAAGGTCACTCCGTTTTGTCTCTCAGCTCTGTAATTGAGCTCATGCATACCATAGGTGCGCATTTCTCTGTAAAGTATTGTTACGTTGATATCCGGGTTGAGTCCTCTGAGGGCAGCGGCATTGCGTATGGCCTGGTTGCAGCATACGCGGCTGCAGTACATTCTTTCTCCTTCACGCTGGCCGACGCACTGGATCATCACTACGTTTTTCACCTTGCCCAGCTCTTTGTCGCCACTCTGCAGGCGCTTATCCAGCTCCAGCTGCGTAATGACGTTTTTATTCTGTCCGTACAGGTATTCAGCGGGCTTTGCTTCATTGGCGCCGGTTGCAACGATAACTGCACCGTGATTGACAGGTGTAAGAACATTATCCGTGACAAGGGTGGTTCTGAAGTTTCCAACAAAGCCCTCCACCTTACCCACAGTGGTATTGAGATGAACCTCAATAAGCTCATTATTCATAACATTGTCAATCATTTTTCTGACATAGTTCTGTATGGGACGACCGTTGTATGTGGTGTTGAGCTGGAGTGCATTTCCTCCCAACCTGTCGCTCTTTTCAACCAGAACGGCCTTAAAGCCCATGTCCGCCAGTGACAAGGCCGCACTCATGCCCGATACACCGCCGCCTATAACCATGGCGGAGTGTTCCACGGGTATTTTCTTCCTCTCAAGCGCAATTGCAAGCAGTCCCTTGCCCACCGCCATCCTGACAAGCTCCTTGGCCTTCTGGGTAGCGGCCTCCTTGTCGTCCATATGTACCCATGAGCATTGGTCACGGATATTTGCCATATTAAAGAGATAGGGATTGAGACCAGTCTTCCTGAGAACGGACTGGAAGAGAGGTTCATGGGTTCTCGGAGTGCATGAGGCAACCACAACTCTGTTGAGATTGTGCTCTTCAATGAGCTCCATCATATTTTTCTGTGCGTCAACGGAGCATGTATACAGGGAATCCTCCACATGCACCACAAAGGGCAGAGTCCTGATGTAATCACAAACCTCGGGCACATCCACATAACCGCCGATATTCACGCCGCAGCGGCATACGAAGACGCCCATTCTTATGGGCTCGTTTGAAATATCCCTGATGGGTACTTCCTCGCCCACATTGAAGTGCTCTTTAAATAATACCTCGTCCATTTCACCGGAATTGGCGATTTTGGCCGCCGCTGCCGCTGCCGCGCTCGCCTCAGCCACCGTCTCGGGTATATCCTTCGGGCCTGAAGCCGCGCCACAGGCAAAGATACCTTCCACCGAAGTTTCCGGAGAGGCAAAGTCGTCGCAATGGACAAAGCCGTATCTGTCGGTCTTTATACCGGCCTTTTTGAACATTTCCACAGTCTCGGGATTGGCCTTGAAGCCGGTAGCCAGCACGATCAGGTCATAATCGGCCTCCATTCTGGTACCGTCAGGCGTGGTGCTGGTCAGTCTGAGCATTCCGTTTTCAAGGAGATCCACACTGCCGGCACGGCTGCGGATGAATTTTATTCCGTATTTGTCCTCACCGGACTTAATATATCTGTCAAAGTCCTTGCCGTAGGCTCTCATATCCATGTAATAGATATGGATATCCTCCACCGAGGGCAGATGCTCCTTTGTTATCTGGGCTTCTTTTACGGAATACATACAGCATACCGAGGAGCAGTAGTCCGCTTCACATTGGAAATCACGGGAGCCAACGCACTGGATAAATGCAATTCGCTTGGGTGGCTTTCCGTCACTGAGCCTCTGGACATGTCCACCGCAGGGACCGGAGGCGGAGAGTATCCTCTCATACTCCATAGATGTGACAACATCGGCGTATTTATAGTATCCCAGCTCCGGCGGTATTTTGTCTACCATATCGTATCCGGGACACATGATAACGGCACTCACCGGAATCTCAACAATCCTGTCCCTCTGGGTATGATCAATCGCATTTGCCTGGCACGCGCCCTCGCACGCCTTGCACTCGCAACATATTGAGCAGTCGACGCATCTTTTGGCCTCATTGACGGCAGTCTCTTCGTCAAATCCCAGCTCTACCTCGTCAAAGCTTGTTTTGCGTCTATCTAAATCAATTGTCGGCATTTTGGCCCTTGCCGTATATTTATAGCCGTCTATATCAACCTTTGATATATCAGTCTGGGGAAGCAGGAAGGGTTCAATGGGTTCATTTTTACCTTCCAGATAATTAATAATCGCTTTTGCCGCCCTGTTTCCTGCCGCTATGGCCTGAATCAGTGTAGCGGGTCCGGACTGGGCGTCACCGCCTGCAAAGACTCCCTCTATGGCGGTTTTTGTGTCCTTTGCTTCTATGGTCCCGTATTGGTTGAATATGTCGAAACCGGCATCCCTTATGTCCTGCTCAACCTTTTGTCCCACAGCAACGATAATGGTGTCCGCTTCGATAATAAATTCAGAATCGGGAATAGCCACAGGTCTGCGTCTTCCGGAAGCATCGGGCTCTCCCAGCTTGTTTTTTCTGCATTTGAGTCCCTTGAGCTTGCCGTTCTCGGTGACGACCTCCACCTGTGAGGTCAGGAAGCTGAACTTTACGCCCTCTTCCTCCGCCTCGTCAACTTCCCAGGGATTTGCAGGCATATTCTCTCTTGTACGCCTGTAAACCACCGTAACGTCGCTCCCCAGCCTGACGGCTGAGCGGGCGGAGTCCATGGCAACGTTTCCGCCGCCAATGACAACAACCTTTTTGCCGATTTCCGGCTTATTTCCCAGATTTATTTCCCTGAGGAAATCCACGCTCGGTATGACCGCCTCGTTGTCCTCGCCAGGTATGCCCAGTTTTGAATCCGTATGGGCACCTATTGCAAGGAAAATCGCCTTAAAGCCCTGAGCTCTCAGGTCCTCCAGCGTAAAATCCTTTCCGATGACGGTATTATATTTAATCTCAACCCCCATATCCTCAATGAGGGAGATCTCATAGTTCAAAATCTCTTTATCGAGACGATAATCAGGTATGCCCACCTTCAGCATACCGCCGCCTACGGGCAGCTTTTCAAACACTGTGCACTTATACCCCTCTTTGGCAAGGGAATATGCGCAGTTGAGTCCTGCCGGGCCGGCTCCTATAATAGCGACCTTTGTGTCCTTGGGCTCGGCCTTGACTTCAATCTTTTTCTTATTTCCTTTTAAATCCACGTCTGCGATGAAGCGCTTAAGGCTGGCTATGCTGATGGGCTGATCCACAAAGCGTCTTGTGCAGTTTGTTTCGCAGGGATGGAAGCAAACCCTTCCAAGTACTCCTGAAAACGGCGTTGTACGCCTCACCACGTCCAGAGCCTCCTCGAATCTTCCCTCGCCTATCAGGGCAACATAGCCATGGGCATCAATATGCGCCGGGCATTGGTATTTACAGGGCGAGGAGCCTCTTTTGTCAATAACAACCTTGTTGGGAGCCGCCTGTGCGAAGGGCTTATATGTCGCCTTACGGTTGCCCACCCCCATATCAAATTCACTCTTTACGGATATGGGGCACACCTTTGTGCAGTCTTCGCAGCCTGTGCATTTATCGATATCTATATAACGGGCCTTTTCGCGGATAACAGCGGTAAAGTCAGGAGCTTTTCCGCGAATCTCCACAACCTCGCTCCATGTCATGGTTTTAACAAGGGGATGGTTGAAGGTCTCCGTGACTTTTGGAGCTAAAATACATGCGGAGCAGTCATTTGTCGGGAAGGTTTTATCAAGCTGAGCCATCCTTCCACCGATGGAAGGAGAGCTTTCAACCAGAAAAACAGGAATTCCCATCTCCGCCAAATCGTAAGACGCCTGAATACCGCCTATTCCGCCGCCTACGACCATTACCGGCTTTTTCACTCTTTCCACCTACTTTTCTATTTGCTTTATTGTGGCCTTTAGCTTCTCCAGCCTCAGTTTTCCGATCTCATTTTCCAGATCCGTGATTTTCTCTATTGCATCGCCGGAGACAACTCCCTCTTCAACTGCTATCTCACGAACCGCCTTTATGACATCCGAGGGTCTTGCGTTCTGGGGACAATGGGATGTGCAGCGTCCGCACTGGCTGCACTTCCATATCTCCTTCATGGAAAGAAGCTCATCCTTCATACCCAAAAGAGCCATTCTCATTATTGTGCGGGGGCTATAATCCGGATCAATCTCAGCAACGGGGCATCCGGCCGTGCATGTCCCGCAAAGGTAACAATTCATTATGTTGGAGCCATCCGGGTTGTTGGCTATCTGCTTTTTAAACTCAGGATTCAGTTTTCCTTTCATATACTTGCACCTCAATTCAGTTCAGTGTCGGACGGGGTAATAATCCCGCGCTTTTGACGACTTCGGGGACAATCTCTTCCCAGCCAATCGCCATGATATGCAGTCCACTGATGCCTTCTATCTTTTTTATTCTCTCAATAATCTCAAGGACGATATTCACGCTCTCCTCCTTGGGATCCTTAGCTTTTCTCATACGTTCCACGATAGAGTCCGGAACAGACATTCCGGGAACAGTCTGAGTTACCTCAACAGACCGCACGGATTTGTTTACAATCACGCCTGCCTCAATATAGGCTTCCTTGTGCAATCCCCACTCGCGGACCTTTTCCATCCATCTCTCAAACCTGTCAATATCGTATATCGACTGGGTCTGTACGAACTGTGCTCCGGCTTTTATCTTCTTTTTCAATCGTATTAGCTGTAACTCCTCCGGATCGGCAAAGGGGTTTGCCGTTGTGCCGATGAAAAACTTTGGAGCTGTCTTTGCCTTTTTGCCGTTTAAGAACCTTCCCTCATTTTTAAGGTCGGCCATAATTTTTATAACCTGTACGGAGTCCACATCATATACATTCTTAGCCTGGGGGTCGTTACCAAAGCTCTGGTGGTCTCCAGACAGGAGCAGCACATTGCGGATCCCCAGAGCCCATGCACCGAGAAGGTCACTCTGAATGGCTATTCTGTTCCTGTCTCTGCAGGTCATCTGGGCAACACCCTCCACGCCCTTTTGCTGCGCCAGAAGTACACCTGCTATAGAGGACATTCTCAGTATGGAGGTTTGATTATCCGTAACATTTGCTGCGTCTATTACTCCCCTGAGCCCTTCGGCAGCCTTATGTACATGTTCTACGTCGGCTCCCCTTGGCGGGCCTATTTCGCCTGTAACAACAAACTCGCCCGCCTCAAAAAGTCTTTGAAGCTTGCTTTTTTCTTCTGCCATAGCTCAACCCTCCTCTATAGCCACATCGGGCCTGCGTATCTTTCTTGGCCCGCCGTCTCTGCTGGTACTCCAGTCTCTAGGCGGAATTGTTTCATATAGCTTTTCGAGCTGATCCAAGCTCTTTAGCCTGTCATATATAAGCTGCCATGCGCAGTCTGTGGAGGGGTCAATCTCGCATTTTCCGTCAGCGCTTCCGCCGCAGGGCCCGTTGAAATGGCTTTTGGAGCAGCGGGCTACCGGGCAAATGCCGCCTGTCTTTTCAAGGACGCAATTTCCACAGCCCTGGCACATTTCCGTCCAGTACCCAGCGTCCCTGTTTGTGCCCATAAAGGATGTATTCAGACCCGGAACGACGGGCTTTTTCACATAGCGCTCGGCCATATACTGGACGCCTACACCGCAGGCCAGTGACAGGACCACATCAGCCCAGCCCACATTCTCGTCGAACTCGGCCAAAAATTCACTGTCGCACTGCCTTTCGGGAGTTACAACACGGAATTCCTGGTCGCCGTCAAGGGACAGCAGCTCAGCCAATTCTCTGGCTTCCTTTTCCCCTCCTGCAAGGCACACGGTTACACATGTTCCGCAGGCGGCTATGAGAATTTTCTTGTAGTCCTTTATATATTCCTTTATTTCATCAATTGGCTTTTGGGATGCAATAATCATTTTTTCCCACCTCCCGACAGAGCCTTTTCAGCCGCTCCTTTAAGTATGTTCGACATGGTAACGCCGGTCTGTATGCAGCTCAAACGGTGGGAGTCGTGTCCCAGTTTCTCCAGCCGCTCCTTGAGCCTTTCAACCTGCCTGATTACCCTTTTGTTGCCGTCCCTGTGCTTACAGGCATCGTCGCAGCAAACCGCAACCATGACCCTTTCATAATCCTTGAGGGCCTTGGTCATCATTTCCGAGGTTATGTCACCCCCGCAAGGCACTGCTTCCACAGCGGCGTCCAGTCCATCAAGAGCATTTTTTGACGCAATTAGCGCAGAGTTCTCACAGCAGAACATCTTGAGCTTTTTCCCGCTTTTTTCTGCCCTGTCACCCTCAACCTTTTCACCCTTAAAGGTGATGGCAGAGGCAGGACAAACGGCAACACAGATACCGCAGGCTGCGCAAAGAAGATCGTTTACCTTCATTGCGGCCGCATTTTCGTCAGGCCCCAGGGCCGAATGGGGGCATACCCTGTAGCAGGTATAGCAGTATGCGCACTTTTTACTGTCAACAAAAGCCGTCTGGCCCTGTCCGGGTTTTGACAAAGCATGTATATCCTTCACCAGGGCCGGGATAACCTTGTTCAAATCCCCGTCAAGGGCGATGGTGTTTATGAGCTTCACATTCCTTTTAAACGTGGATCCCTGATTTAAAAACCATCTGTTTCCGGTTATACAGCCGTCTCCATATGTACGCAACCGCAGCGCTTTTACAAAATCCTCCAGCTCCGGCGTGGGCTTTTCTCCACAGTCTATAAGAAGCGGAGTTTCCAGTGATACGGATATCTTTCCGTCATAGACTTCTATCAAATAAATTTCGTCATTTTCAGAAATTTCGATATCGTCATATTTTATAAATGTAACTCCCTTGTTTCTTGCGCTCATATAGCGGTCGTCAAATCTCTCGTCTGAGGCGCGGGAAGAGCGCATCAATACAGTTACACGTCTTTTTATGGACGCCAGGTATGAAGCCGCATCAATAACCCGACTTTCCACATAGGGGCTTGCCTCTTCATCTTTATCCATAAGGAATACAATCATATCATGGGGCTTCAGGCCAAGAATGCTCCTGTCCAGCACCGCCCTGTCCGTCACCAGAGGGCTGATTTTCGCGTCATAAAGCAGAACAACGGGCATTTCCTCCGGCAGACCCTTCAGGTCTGAGGCCGTATCGGCCATGATTAGCTCCAGACCGGCTTCAGTCAGAGCAGCCTTAAAGCCTTCGCTATAATTGCTTTTTCCGGCTAATACTGCTTTCATTTCACACTTCCCTCCGTTGCATTATTAATGAGCATTGCAGCGGTATTCCTCGCGCTGGCAATGGTATCGTATGTGTTCATGGGTGCAACGGCACAGCCTGCCAGATATACGCCGGTATTCTCAGGCTGCTCCACATATGTAAGAAAACCGTCACTCCTGACCCTGAGTCCCGTTATGTCCGCAATGGCGGTGTTGTTCATAACATCCGGATGGATACCGGTGTTCAGGAAAAGGTAGTCAAAGCTTCTTTTCGTCTTGCCCTCTTCATCCTCGAAGGCTACAACCGGCTTATCACCGTCAAAGGAGATATCCACAGGGCGGCATCTCTCCAGCTTTATGCCTGCCTCCTCCAGTTCCCGGGCATAATTTCCCGGATTGACCGCCTGAAGATCCATATAAAACATAACCACCTCGGCTTCGGGGTAATAGTGCTTTATTACCTTCGCAGCACGGGTGGAATAGGCACAGCAAACCTGAGAACAATAAGATGCTCTCTCTTTAACATTTCTTGAACCATAGCACATAATAAAGGCCACGCTTTTCGGGGCCTCCGGGAAAAGAGAATTCTCTTTTCGGTTCATCATGAGTTTTTCCAGAGCATTGCCTGTGTAGACTCTGGGATATGCGGATGAATCATATTCCGAGCCTGTCGTTTTATCCGGACTTTCAAAGCCCGTTGCTACAACAAGCTCAGAAAAATTCTCTTCAATTATGCCGTTATCGGTCTGAATAAGGGCTTTGTATTCCCCATTTTCTTTGAATATGTCGATAACATGGGCATTGCAGAGCTTCTTTATCTTTTGGTTGCTTTCCACACTCTGCCAAAGATCACCAACTGCGCAAAGGCCGCAATTATTGCATTTTGCATCTGCCTTGCAACCGTAGCCACGCACCTTGCCGCCAAGAAACGCGCTTTTTTCGACAATGCAGGAATCCAGCCCTGCTGCCGACAGCTCCTGGGCAACAGTACATCCGGCCAGGCCGCCTCCGATGATCAATACATTGTTCACGACTTCACCTGCCACTCCTCCGTGTAAATTTGATTTTTCTCTGCCGGCCGTTTTACACGGAAAACGACAGACAGTCAATAATAAAACAATAATGAAACATGCGAAATTATATCATGCCGTTACCTTTTGTGTCAAACACAGGCGAAAAATATAACAACGCTTTCTTTCAGCTTATTTGCGGGTATCACATCCTCTTTATATTCCTCTTTTTATTTCACAGCACGTCTAATTATATTCTACAGACGTACAGGAAAAATATCAATACCGGACTGTTTGAAATGTTTCACAATATATTTATTTTTTAGGGAGTAATCATCACAATATTGCATAAATAGTTATAACACATAAAATGATTGTTTTGTTTTTGTTTATCATCGTTTTTTTGCTGACAATACACTGGTTTGGAGCAATTATGTCCATATCTGTCATTGTATTTTAAATCTCTCCTCAACCTACCCTGCATTGGCAAATGACATTGCACGCCCGGCTTACATATACTGGTTTGGGTAAACAAAAAAACAGTCACTGGAGGAAAAAGATTTGACAGAAAACAGCAATTTACCAAATGTCGAAAAACGCGACACTGAATGCAGTTACAAGGAAGGCACTCTGCCAAGATGCGCGCCCCTCTCGGTGGGCTTCGTGCCCTGGCAGGAGGACAGCACTCCTCAATATAAAAGTCTGGATGCCCTTGCCCGCGGAACCCTTTTCCCAGGTCTGGACCTGCCGTGGAAAAATGTGGTCAACAGGACTGAGGTAGTGGACACTCCCCACGGGGAGCTTATGGCACTGCATTTTGTGATTACGGAGCTCGGTATGTATCTTGACACGCACAAAAACGACCAGGAAGCCCTGGAGTTATTTCAAAGATATGTAAAGCTGTACAAGGAAGGCTATGAGCGATATGTAAAGCTGTACGGTCCCCTGGCTCTGACGGATGTAACGGGCAGCGAATTCAGTTGGGTCAATAATCCCTGGCCTTGGGATTTAGTTGAAAGGATGGATTAAACTATGTTTATTTATCAAAAGAAACTTCAGTTTCCGGTCAATATAAAAAATACAAATCCTCATCTGGCCAATATAATTATAACACAATATGGCGGACCTGACGGCGAGCTTGCCGCCTCCCTCCGCTACCTCAGCCAGCGCTTCGCAATGCCTTATCCGGAGCTTAAGGCGCTGCTAACAGATATAGGTACCGAGGAACTTGATCATCTGGAGATAATCGGTACCGTCGTACATCAGCTTACAAGAAATCTTACTGAGTCACAGATTGAGAAATCTCCCTTTGCAAACTACTTTGTGGACCATACTACAGGTATATATCCCGTTTCCGCCTCAGGTACTCCCTTCACAGCGGCATATCTCCAGTCAAAGGGCGATGTTATCACCGATCTTACGGAGGATATGGCGGCTGAGCAGAAAGCCCGCACGGTGTATGACAATATTCTGCGCCTGAGCGACGATCCTGATGTAAACAATGTGATGAGATTTCTTCGGGAACGGGAGATTGTTCACTTCCAGCGCTTCGGAGAAGCAAAGCGTACAAGATGGCAAAAGAAAAACAGAGTTGCTGACAACATGATACAGCCACGAGTCATTGTAAAAAATGGCTCGTGGCTGTTTTCGTTTTTGGGTTATCACATTTTACAGATTGAGAGGAAACTTAGCTTGCTTGTGGCAGTCTTTTTATACGATTTGGGTACAAAGTAGCTCCTGCCTTGCTATAGGTATTTTTGAATTCTTCAATCGCTTCTGTATCGCCCTCTTCGACGGCGTGAGCAATGCAGTGTGATATGTGCTCATTGATGATTTCTTTTCCAAGTCCATTCAACGCAGACTTTGTAGCAGAAATTTGCATAAGAACGGCTGCACAGTCCTCAT
>JAAYOP010000076.1 GCA_012520295.1 Clostridiales bacterium
ATCGTAACCAGCAAGGCAGCTGGTTACTCCGGCATAGAATTTGCACAACTCAAGGCAGATGATTGTTAATATTTCTGCGGATGTGAGAATACCGCAGATTACGGCGGTTTATTTGACGTTTATAGGTTGCTCAGTTTCAGTAATACTAATAAGCTATATGAGATAAGTCATACATATGGCTATTCAGATTGCCCAATAATTTGCCGTGCTGGCATAGTATATTGAAATAATGATGTGGGCTTTGCCATGGAGTTGGCGCAATGAAAGGTTATGGAACGGCGGCTTTGCCCCAAAGAGTTTTATTACGCATGAACAGATGATTGTTGCTTGCTGCCGGCCTGGCAATAAGCTCGATGCGCAGGGTTATGATATCCACCCTCGAGTCAATGTACTGGCTGGATGAATACCGCATGAATCGAGAAAACTCCAAAAGAGTGCTGAGCATTCTATTAAACTTCTTATTGCAGATAGACGATCCTGATATATAACTTTATGATATTTCTCAAAAATATACTGTCGCCTGATTTCAGGAACGCGTATATCAATCCTTCGATGTATTTGGCGATATATACCTGCTAGTTTTCCCAAACCGTAACTTTGTTGCGGCCATCTTCCTTTGCCTTGTATAGTGCTCTGTCTGCAGCGTCAATAAGCTCATTAGGCGCCAACTCATTATCAGGAACAACTGATGCTATACCCAGACTGACTGTTATAACGTTTTCTGTTTCCTCGTTTTCTATTCCCAGATCTTCAATTCTTTTTCGAATTTCCTCGGCAACAACTGCCGCTCCCTCCGCAGTGGTATTCATGAGCATTACCACAAATTCCTCGCCGCCGTAACGCGCTGCAAGATCACCTGGTCTTTTTATTACACCTCTTATAGCCTCTGCGATTCTTATCAATGTTTGGTCGCCTGAAAGATGACCATAAGTATCATTGAAGAGCTTGAAGTTATCAATGTCTATCATAATCAGAGCCAGTGGCATCCCTTCTCGCAGACATATTTTCCAGGCCTTTTTATATGCAATGTCAAAAGCTCTTCTGTTTTTAATTGAGGTTAGGCCATCTAGCAATGAGATTTGTTCAAGCTTAAAATTTGCAGCCTTTAACATCTCATTGGCATGATGGAGTTCCTCAGTTCTCTCTTTTACGCTATCCTCGAGCTTCTTACTTAACTTTCGATATTTCCTTACGAAATATATCGCGATCAATACTGCCAGAAATAAAAAAAGGCTAGCGGTGCGCAGGTAAAAAATCTGTAAATAATCTTCGGTTAGGTATATCACTCTTTTCCCTTGCCACTGCTCCATAATTTTATCAACAGTGCCATCATCGATAATTTCATTCAAGCCGGAGTTAATCAAAGCCAGTGTTTCAATGTCACCTTTTCTGACAGCAATCCTGGAGTATTGAGATTCAATGGGGGGTTCTACAATCCTGATGCCGGATATTCCGCTATTAGCAAGCTCATATTCGCCAATCCATCGGTCCACAATAATTGCATCTAAATCCCCATCGCTTAAGGCTCTAAAGGAAGTCTCCCAATCATGAATTATTTCAATATCTATTGCCTCATATCCTTGAAGCAATATGTTCGGATAGCTTCCGGCCTCTACTCCGACACGCTTGTTTTTTAAGTCATTAATGCTCTTCAATATCACAATATCTGTTTGAACGAATATTGAAAAGTCGGATTTTAGTAATGGAGATGAAAAATCATAAAGTTCATTTCTTTCATGACTTGGGTTGATGTGAAGAAGTCCGTCAGTATCACCATTTAGCACTATCTTTTGTGCTTGCTCCCAATTTGCTGTTACAACTTTAACTTCATACCCAATCCTCTCCCCAATAGCCTTAGCAATATCAACTGCTACACCTTTAGCTATTCCGTTGTCATTGTATACAATAGGAGCCAGGTTTTCATTTCCTAAAAGAATTAGAGTTTCGCAACTGTCACCATTCATAGCAAATCCACTTAAAGGCGAAAAGATAGTTAAAAAAATAAAAATAGAAGTAAAAATAAAGGTCATACTCTGTTTGCTCATCGATCTCACACCCTAATCTGCCTTGCAGACATTTTACTCTCTTCGTCAAATATAATAAACCTGTCATTTATATGAACTTTAATTTTTTGTCTGATATCCCCAATTCGTGCGGTCATTTGACCTTAAGTCACTTTATATTAATATGACAGTATAATTGTACTACAACCTTCAAAAAACTCAAAATATATTATTATGATGATACTCACAAAGTTTTGAAATGCACAAATCTGTCCGCAGAAGAAGTATTCCCCAATCAGGCGATTGTTTTAACACAAATTGTAAATTTATAAACGATTGTACCGATTATACAAACAGAGGAATATTGAGCAGCTAAGAAAGGGGAAATGAAATATGCCTTTTCCGTACATATCCCGCCCGAGGAGCATTATTGAAAAAGAATGCATGGTCTACCCGCTCAGTCCCGTCAGCGGGGCGGAGGCCTATATGTTGTATGCCAGCGCCTCAGGGGTGGATAAATGGAGAGAACTGTATGCCAAAATCGAGGCTGAAAGTGATGCTCTGAGGGGAGCACAGGATGTTTATCCATTTGTGATACTGGCCGACGAGCGTGAGGAACTTCAACACGAACTGAGCGAACAGTTCGAGGAGTTTGAGCGAGAGCACAGTTCACTTCGCGAATTTACCGAAAAGCTCGGTCAGTTTATATCGTCTTTTGCTCAGCCCGTGGGCGTTGACCTAAATTCAGCCCCGGCCGGTTTGTGTTGGAATTTGAGGGTAATTTCAGATAAGAGCATGGGCGATAGGGTAATAGCGATGATAATAGTACTGCCTGTAAATATAGATCAATGGGCACTTGAAAAGGGTTATTAATCACGAAATCAAACAGAGAATGGCAGGAACAGCTGAAAGCCCTGCCAAGTGCAATTAATATGATGACGCCTGCAAGAGAAGTCTATTCCCTGGCAGACGGATGTCGTTGTGCGCGATATTATCCAATACTTTTGTCCCTGTATTTTGTCCTGCCTTACAACAGGCATTCACAATAAATGCCCGACAATGAAAATTATGAAAAATTACAGTAGATACTAAAAAAACATTTTGATATAATGTAGCGTAATTTTTTTAAACGATGTGTCGCTGAAACGTGACCTCAGCCCTTTAGAAAAGGTAGCTTAAAATGTTGGAAAACTATATTGCAATATACTTAATAGATATTGTTGCCCTGGTGCTTTTATGCTATTTAATAGGCAGTAACAACATACTAAGTCAAAATCGCAAAGGATATTTTTATTTGGGTATAGTGCTGACCGCTTTAATCATTTAATCAGAGGCGGGGACTATATTTGCCGGAGAAGGTAATGCAAATCTGCGCATTTTAAATATTTCCTGCAACATTTTTGGATTTGCAGTGTCTCCTGTGATCCCCATCATATTAATCGCCATAATTGATTTAAAGCTTTTTAAAACCAATAGATTAATTATGTTACCATCATTTGTAAATATACTGGCAACGGCACTATCGCCATGGTTTGGATTTGTGTTTTATGTGGACGTAAACAACCATTATGAAAGAGGGGAATATTTCCTTATTTTTGTCGCAGCATACTTAATAAACTTGATAATCCTTCTTGTCAACACTGTTAAGAAAGCAGAAGAGTACAACTATCCGATAAAAGCAAAGACCATTGCACTGTCTCTTTTTGTAGTAGCCGGTACAAGCATTCAGCTTCTTTTCCCGTATGTTAATTCCTCTTGGCACAGCATCACATTTTCCCTTTTTCTATATTATTTCATGTTGTCTGACTTTGACGGCAGCTTTGATACGCTGACCAGGCTTTATAATCGCGCAGCTTATGAAAAAGCGACTAATAAGCTGGACAGCAGGAATCCGTATTCTGTTATAGTCATAGATATCAATAATTTCAAAGGGATTAACGATACATACGGACATGATTTCGGAGATGCTGTATTGAAAAAGGTTACGTCAGTTATAAGGAAATCCTTTAACAAGGGCTGTTCATGTTACCGGGTAGGAGGAGATGAATTCCATATTATCAGCAGAGAAACCGACCCGAAAATACTTGAATCTCAGCTTAAGGATATGACAAACAACCTTGAAAAAGAGCGCCGCAACGACAGCCGTCTGCCAACAGTCTCATATGGGTATGGCATATTTAGAAGCGAAAAAATGACCAGTTTTAAGGATGTGAATAAAGAAGCAGATGACCAAATGTATTACTTTAAGAAAACGCAAAAGAATATGTTAAGGAAGAACTAGGTCTTCATGGGTACCTTGCATGTTTACAATATATTCGAAAGCAGCTCACAGGTGAAACCCGTATTCAGACCATTTCCGGAGAAACGAGGCACACTATGCCGGTGGCCGCGGTAGAGATGTGCTTAGATCAAAAACATGATGCTGCCAGCAAGGGGAGTTTATCCCCCAAGCAGGCGGATTTTGCATTAGCGCAATATCATCAAAAATTCCGTCACGCCGGGGCCGGTGCCAGTATGCCATCTGGACATCAGCGGTCATTTATCGGACATTTGCAACGGGCATACCTGAATACGGTAGCTGGCGGCGAAAAGGTGGGCAGGCTTTATTCCACATCCTCAGGGATGAATTTTGCCACATTTGCGAGCACCTGCTCTCCGTCCACTTCAACGTACTCCTGAACAGACTTGTATGTGAAGTAATTACCGCGTGGTCTGTAGTTTAACTCCCGGTCAACAATAAGCAACGCTACGCAAATCCGATAAAACTCCTCTTTTGTTAATCCGCTTTCTTCTATAGGCTTGTTCATGAGGCGCTCTATTTTTTCTTTGTCAATAGCACACAGCTTCGCTATTCCTTCTGCAGTCATCTGAGGGACACCTCTGCGCAGGAAACCTGTTGTGA
>JAAYOP010000077.1 GCA_012520295.1 Clostridiales bacterium
AGTTTCCAACCGCCAGCTGAATGCAGGGGTGTCCATTGGGAGGTGGAATCTGAAGGAAGCTGGAGGCAAAGTCTCGACCCGAGGAACACGAACCGTATCAGGCATCCAAAGTGGGATATGTATGCATAACAAGACAAAATCCAATAAACTGCAGGGACACGAGGATGTAAATGCGGCGGGCACATGGGATGAAGGTTAAGCGTCTTACCGTGGGAGGTCGGCTACTCAAATAATGGGTAGCCTCCTACCCAATTGTTTGCGGGAACATGTCAACTGTCCTTAAAGTGACAGGGTAGATGAAAATCTAATGCCTGTAATGTTTTAAATTATCGAAGGAATTATTTGATTGAAAAAGGTGATAGGAAAATCTATAATGAAAGTACATGGAAGGTTTTACTATGTACCATTTTATATAGCGGAGAAATCAAATTGTAAGTTTATAGTTTGAGGTGGACAGAAAAGTCTATATATTTGTTAGAATAATGTTTCGCAAATTGCCGGAAGTTGTAATTAATGTCCACTGAACAAATGCGTTTTACGAAACGCATTTGCAAAAAGAGCAAATCTGCTCTTTTTGACGGGCAAAACAAACCTTTTTGCCCGTTTCAGATACATTGATTGACTACCTGTGTGCAAGTTTTTTTGCCAAATACAACAAAAAACCTTACACCTGAACAATTCAAAAACGCTGTCAAAGTATTGCTATTGTTGCGTTATTGAATTGTTCAGCAGGTATTAATCCAAGCTGTTCCAAAGTCTGAGCCTGTTTAAGAGGAGGCTTCGGATTAAGAGAAAGAATCGGTGAAATATGCGCAGATGCAGGATATAAATTGTTATTTCTTATATCCGACAAAAAGACAAATGAAGAAGATATACATAGCTCAGTGAGTGGTCAGGTTGGATATTAGCATTAATCAAGCTTTTTATACAGTTCGCTTTAATGAGGTGAGTATGCATGTATGAAATTAAAACAGTATTAGATAAAGTTGTATCAGCATTGGCAGACGTTTCAGGCATCCAGGCTGTCGTGCTTGGCGGCTCGCGTGCAAGGGGCACGCATTCCTCTGATTCAGATATTGATATCGGTATCTATTACAAAACGGAGACACTTGACCTTGTGTCCTTGAACAAGGCGGCAAAACTTGTGGATGATGAACACAGGGATAAATTGGTTGTGCCTCCCGGTGCATGGGGAGAGTGGGTTAATGGCGGTGGCTGGCTTACTATTGGTGGATACCATGTTGATTTTATTCTAAGGGATATAGAACGTGTGGAAAATGTAATTTCAGAATGTCAGGAAGGGAAAGTTACTGCCCATTATCAAACAGGACATCCCCATGCCTACATGAATGTGATGTATATGGGAGAACTGGCAGTATGCAGGGTGTTGTGGGATAAACATGGTAATATCTTCGCTTTGAAGCGTGTTGCAGAAAAATACCCTCCAAAATTAAAAACAGCAATTATTGATTTCTTTGTGTTTGAAGCAGAATTCTCTTTAATGTTTTCAGAAAGTAATGCAGAGAAAAATGATGCTTATTATGTTGCTGCTCATATTGTACGGGCGGTCTCAGCTCTGAATCAAGTGTTGTTTGCAGTGAATGAAGAATACTGCCTGAACGAAAAAAAGGCAGTTAGCATGATAGATAGTTTTAACATACACCCGCCCAGATACAAAGAAAAAGTGAATTCAATTTTTGAAGCAGTAGGAACAGATGCCGCAGATGCCTGTGTACAGCTAAAGCAATTGATTGACGAAGTGAAGAGGCTTCTTTAGAATACAAACCCGAATTTTAGTTAGATAGATTAAACATATATTTCACAAGGAGAATTATAGTGGATTTATTAGAATTAATTATAGAGTACCACAAGGGTAACCAACGTCAGGGACCGGGCAGTGAAGAAACAACACTAAAAGCACTAAGCTATTTCCCTATTTGAATGAAAAAACTAAAATGTTGGATATTGGCTGTGGATCAGGAGGTCAGACAATAACCCATGCAAAAACACAGCTGCACAAGTCACAGCGGTCGATATGATTCCGCAGTTTTTAGAAATGCTTATGAAAAATGCAAAAGAGAATATTCTTATAGACCGTATTGTAGCTGAAGAAATGCTGATGGAAAGCTTAACCTTTAAGGAGAACTCTTTTGATGTAATATGGTCGGAGGGAGCTATCTACAATATCGGTTTTGAAAAGGGGCTGTCCCTGTGGAGAAAATATTTGAAGGATTACGTTTATATCGCTGTTTCTGAAATTTCATGGCTGACCGATACAAGACCGGATGAAATCGAGCAGTATTGGATGAATGCCTATTCGCAAATCCATTCAGGCAGTCAATCAAATGCATAATGAGAAAGTGTTATTCAGAGGACATTATATTATGTGACTGGAAATGAGGTGAAATAGAATGGATCTGAGGGAGCTTGAATCATTTATTCGTTCACTGGACCGTTCGTTTTTTGTCGAAGACGACATGAAAAAATACGCATATCTTAATAAGCCCCTGCCTATAGGATTTGGACAAACAATCTCCCAGCCCAGTCTTGTGCTGGAAATGACGCGGCTTCTGGCACCGGAAAAGGATAGCAAGGTGCTGGAGATTGGGACAGGCTCAGGCTTTCAGACGGCTATTCTTGCAAAACTGTCAGCTAAAGTTTTCACGGTGGAAAGGGTCGACAAATTAATGGAAAAGGCCCAAAAAAGGCTGGAAGCATTAAATTTTGCGAATATCTATTATAAAAGCGGGGACGGAAGCAGGGGATGGGAAGAATATGCTCCCTATGACAGGATTATGGTAACTGCGGCACCGTCTGTTCTGCCTGACGAATTGGTCAACCAATTGGCAGCCGGCGGCAGGATGGTTATTCCAATCGGCCCACCGAGTTTGCAGGAACTTAAGCTTATTACAAAGACGGATGACGGCGATGTACACATGGAGACCGTGGAAATGGTCAGATTTGTAGAACTTAAAGGGCAGTATGGCTGGACAAAATGACTTGTGCTTCCGGTAAGACAGGGTATGGTTGGATGCATCCAAGTCGCTTTCCGGCTACTTACGGATTAGACTTATTAAGCAGACTAAGTTAGTGATGCAAATTCCGTTTGCTTTGGTGATTGTGGAGCGGTCTGGGTTTAGTGAAGTTACTGTGATGCTATATGATGCATCACGGACATACAGTTCAGACGAATATATCTTCTTGATACCTTTTCGGGAAATGGAGCTGACCTTTGGACTACACTGGATACTCGTTTAATAGGAAGGAGGCGAGCTGAGGACAACAATCCTGCTATAATACCTAAGGAAATCCAAGCTGTGCAGAATGGAAAATAAAGCCGAAGCAGTGTTACAAAAAACGAAGAAAGCAACCAAAGAAAGAAGTGGAAACTCAAAATAGCCTGATTGAAATCAGTTTGGCAAGAAAACAGAATTGATTTAAATCACATAAAAAGGAGATAAAGATATGGATAACATATTTTCCACTCAAAAGGTCAATTGCGGAAGGCAATTGGAGCTTGATGTGGCAAGGGGACTTGCGATTGTTTTTATGGTACTGGTACATATCTTTCAGCTTTTTATCGGGTATCCTTTTCCGAAAACCGTCTCAACTCGAATTATAACATTTCTTGGTTCGCCCCCGGCAGCGCCGGTATTTATGTTGCTGATGGGAGTTGGCATTGCCTATTCAAAAAGAACTTCTGCTGCATTTTTATTTAAAAGAGGTATCATTACCCTGATTCTGGCTTATGTGCTGGGTTTTTTCCGCGACGTATTTCCTGGATTTATAAGTTACCTTATATATGGCGATTTGGAAGTATTAAAAGATGGCGTGCTTGAAATGCTGGGGGTTGATATTCTACAGTTTGCTGGCCTTACCTTTTTATTTTTCTCTTTAGTTATAAAGCTGAGATTAAAAATATGGCAAATTGTTTCCTGTATGCTTGCTTTTAGTGCCCTAGGCACAATTTTAGGGGAAATGTCTACAGGAGTTTTTGAGCTTGACGTATTTGCAGGACTCTTTTGGGGTGCTTGGGATAGAGCATGGTTCCCCTTTTTTTCATGGATATTCTTTCCTGTTTCGGGGTATGTTTTCGGGATTTTTCTAATGCACTGCAAAGATAAAACAAAGATGTATAAGAGAATACTGATAATAAGTGCTCTTTTACTTATTCCCCTTGTCATTCTTAGCTGGAACTATAAAATTGAATTTGGAGCATTTGGAGAATATTATCAACAGCAATATTATCATCAAGACCTGTTTGGGAATATAATAATTACGATTTTTTCGCTATTCTGGATTAGCCTGCTGCATTTTGTGGTTCTTCTCTTTAAAAACTGCAGTTTTAAAACTCTAAAACGGTGGAGTAAAAATGTGACTGAAATATATGCTATTCACTGGATTATATTGGGAATTCTTTGTTATATTATAATATTAAATCCCTTGGATGTTTGGATAATTGTTTTAATGACTGCGGTCATATTAATAGTATCTGATTTAATTGCACATCTATATTTAAAACTGAAAACGAATTATCTGGCGAACAAAAAATACAAATAGGGGGGATTATATTATGTTGGAAATAGCAAAGGTAAAGAATAAAAACCTGTTTATAAGATGGGGGATCGTATTATTGGCAGTTTTGGCGATACTGATATCCTGGGTTGTTATATCAAACAGAAATCCACTTCCCGACGGTTTTGTATATATTACCGATAAAATTCCCACCGCGATTCTTGAGATACGCTATTTTAGTGAAGACAACTTTATCGGCACAGTGATTGATGGATATCATGCGCCAAAGGCGATACTTAACAAAGAGGCGGCGCAGGCGCTTAAAAAAGCCGCAGATAATCTATATGAGCAGGGATATTACATAAAAATTTTTGACGCGTACCGTCCACAGAGAGCAGTTGACCATTTTATACGCTGGGCAAAGGATTTAGATGATATTAAAATGAAGGAGAAATACTATCCCGATTTGGATAAATCCCTTTTATTTAAACTGGGATATATTGCAGAAAAATCCGGCCATTCACGGGGGAGCACCGTTGATTTGACATTGGTTGATATATCCACAGGGGAAGAATTGGATATGGGAAGCGGGTTTGACTTTTTTGGTGGGATTTCAAATCACGGTACTGATTTAATAACAAAAGAGCAGGAGAAAAACCGGAATATCCTTCGTGACGCAATGCTTGATGCCGGTTTTGAAGTTTATCCAGAGGAGTGGTGGCACTATAAATTAAAAGATGAGCCTTATCCGGATAAATATTTTGATTTTCCGGTAAAATAAAACGCAAAACCACAGGGAGGGTTATTGCAGTTCGTCCCCAAAAACGATTATGGTCGCCCGCAGGCTCCGATATGCCGGCTGCATTTATTTATCGATAATATGGAGCTTGGCACTCAGGATGAGCTGATGGCTCTCGGCGTAAATACGCCGGGATGTTCACGAAGCAGGTGGGGATTTAAGTGAATCTTGCTGACGCGTAGAGTTTACATAGTCGAATACTCCGCCAATGAAGCCGGATACTATTTCCTGGCTAAAATAACAGAGTGTGGAAAGTCGGGCAGAGCTCATAGAAAAGAGCAGGCAATGCCACTATGGTTAACATAATAATTTGCCTTTGGAAAAGGAATTGCAGAAGTGAGAAATATAGCTTGAAAAAACACTTAAAATCCATATAATAGAAATGTGAAAGATATTACAATGATGGAGATGGAAATCCGGCTATTGATGTGAAAGAGGGAAAAATGTCTACACAAGTCGATTATTCAGGAGGTCAGAACACTTCCCTCACATACGCCAATATGTTATAATTATAATAAATTTGATATAAAACAGGAGGCAAGAAAATGCAAGAAGTCTATGATTTTTTAAAGAAATGCGAAACTTATTATTTGGCTACGGTAGAAGGAGATCAGCCAAGAGTCAGGCCGTTTGGCACAGTGGATATTTTTGAAGGTAAGCTTTATATCCAGACAGGCAAGGTAAAAGATGTATCTAAGCAGCTACAGTCAAATCCCAAAGCGGAAATCTGCGCTTTTGCAGACGGAAAGTGGCTTAGAGTGGCAGGCAAGCTTATAAGAGATGACAGAATAGAGCCAAAAAAGCAAATGCTTGATAATTATCCGCAGCTTAAAGCTATGTATTCAGCGGAGGATGATAATACAGAGGTCCTCTACTTTGAAGATGCAACGGCTACCTTCTATTCATTTGCCGGTGAGCCAAAGGTAATTAAATTCTAGAAAATTATTATCTGGCTGAACATATAAGCAAAGATTATTCTATGGAAACATACGCATCTGTACAGTTGAGCATTCAGAGATTTTGTGCTACGGCATTGTTTTCATAGGATGAAGGTTTAATATGGACTTATACCCTTGATATGTGTTTGTGTGAACATATCGAGGGTATATTTGAGGATAAAACTCAGCCTGGAATTGTTCAGCAGGCATTAATTAAGAAGATTTATATCTTATTTTATGATCGCTGGCTCAATGGCGAGGTGGGAGTTGGACAAGAGGGCGGAAAACTAAATACTGCTTATTTTTTTGCTCTGGTAAGTCGTGTTACTGATTACTGTAGATTTGTTTCCATAAATATAAAGGCATATGGGTGATGTTATTGAGTATAAACAATTATTAAGTATCAAGCCAATAAGATCAAGCACCCTGTTTGGAAATATATATATGGAGGAAAAGCCGCCGGGGCTGGGGTTTAAGCTGTTCCCTTTGTCATTTTATCAGAAAAACGATTACAAGTATAAGAGCTTTACGGTAAAGGTATGGAATAGGTGGGGTTAGAATGAATAGGGGAAGTAAAAAGACTTTACTGAAAAATGGACACAATAGGCCCACGAGTGGCCCAAAAGGAGGAAAAAGTCATCGGCGTTATTGTGGTGGCGGCGGTGATTTCTGATGCAAAAGCAATCACTGAGATTGGTAGAAGCAAAAACGTCGGGATAAACTGTGCAGATGTGGGAGATTGCGGGGGGCTATATTTTAACAGATTGTAATAATACATAGACTGCTATGAATGTAATACTGTAGAGAAAAAGCAATATATTGCCTATGCTTATATGGCAAACGGGTGTTTGCAAGGCTTTTATTAGTTGTCAGTTTACGCTATAATAAGAGACAGTCGTCCTCTTCGCGTTAAAATGATAACAGCGTTGTACCATACAACAACGACTTTTATAAACAAATAGCATAAGTAGCAAAGGAGCTGAAATTCAATATTTAGGTTGTTGTTTGAAAAATTAAAAGAATCGTCCTTTTCAGTAATTCCTATCGTTATTTTGGTTGTGCTCTTAAACTACACTATAGCGCCAATACCGTCATGGAACCTTATACTTTTTATAGTCAGCGCTTTAGTATTAATCATGGGAATAACTACATTTAATCTGGGAGTTGATATATCGCTGATCCCCATAGGGGAGCACATTGGCTCCGCACTGGTAAAGACTAAAAAACTCCTGTTGATTATAGTTTTAACATTTTTCATTGGCGCCTTTATCACAATGGCAGAACCGGATTTAATAGTGTTGGCGGGGCAAATAAACGGAGTGCCTGACGCTATTATTATCATTGCTGTTTCACTGGGCGTTGGTCTGGCGTTGGTAGGTGCCTTTTTGCGGATATTATTTCAGTTTCCGCTTTCGTATATACTTATTGGCTGTTATGTGTTGGCCTTTATTCTATCGGCCTTCACCGGCAAGGATTTCCTTTCTATTGCCTGGGAATCGGGGGCGGTCACAACGGGCCCAATAATGGTGCCCTTTGTAATGGCTCTGGGCCTCGGTTTGGCGTCGGTTCGTGCTGATAAAACTTCGGAAGAGGATAGCTTCGGTCTTGTTGCTCTTTGCTTAATCGGCCCTATTCTTACAGTCTTGATTTTAGGTATGTTCTTTACTCCCGCCGGGGAAAGTGTGATGGCGGTTCCCAAGCTGGAGTCAGTTTCAGATATTGTATTGCTTTACGGGTCTAATTTACCGGAGTATATAAAGCAAGTAGCGGTAGCATTGGCACCAATAGTTTTGACTTTTGCCGTTTTTCAAATCATTAAGATTCGTCTGAAAAGGAAAGACATTTTGAAAATCACCATAGGAACGATCTTTACGTTTATAGGTCTCGTACTGTTTTTAACCGGTGTAAGTGTGGGATTTATGCCGGTCGGCTATCAACTCGGAGGTATCCTGTTTGATAATAATAGCGGCATCATACTGATTTTGGTAGGAATGGTGATTGGATATTTTGTTGTTGCTGCGGAACCAGCCGTATTCGTACTTAAGAGGCAGGTGGAAGAGGTAACAAGTGGAGCAATCTCGGCGAGAGCGATGGGATTGGGATTATCGGTGGGAGTAGCGGTATCAGTGGGATTGGCTATGCTGCGCGTTATTTCAGGGCTGTCTCTTCTATATTTCGTTATTCCAGGGTATGTGCTCGCTCTTCTGCTTACATTCGTTGTACCACGTCTTTTTACATCGATCGCTTTTGATTCCGGCGCGGTGGCTTCAGGTCCATTGGCCGCAACATTTATGCTTCCTTTAGCCATCGGAGCTTCTGAAGCAAAAGGTGGAAACATCTACATAGATGCATTCGGGATTGTGTCTCTGGTAGCCTTAACGCCGGTTATTACGCTCCAGCTGTTTGGTTTGGTCTATTCCATAAAATCAAGACTTGCAAAAAGAGCAATGGTTGTTCCCAGTTTGGAAGATACCATTATAGAGTTGGATTATTCATCATCGGAACAAGAAGATGAAAGCCCGGTTAATGGTATGGATGAAAACATTGGCGAAAACCCTGATACTGGCATGGACAATGCGGTTTCTGATGGGTTACAATAGAAAGTAATAATTGCCAATGTAATAGAATGGAGGGTAATGATGGTTAATAACCCTGAAACAAGGCTAGATGCGTTGATTACAATAGTAGATTATCGTTTAAGAAAAGTACTGCTGGATGTGTATAAGAGTAACAATGTCCCTATAACATTATTGACTCATGGAAGAGGAACAGCCAAATCAGTTATATATGAAATTCTCGGATATGATGGACTGAAAAAAATCGTTTCCGTCAGCGTTCAAACGAAAACTATGACGAGATATTTGTTAAAAGAAATAAGCCGCAAGATAGACTTTAGCAAACCCGGCACAGGAATCGCTTTTAATATAAACATAAGCAGCGTCAGCAGTGTTCTTTCCAGAATATGTATTCAGGCACAAGAGAACTTGAAGTTAGGAAGTGAGGATATGGCATTAACGTCAAGGGAACCTTATCATTTAATTATTACCATCGTAAACAGCGGATTTTTTGATCAGGTTATGGCGGCGGCAAAAAAAGCAGGAGCTAAAGGAGGAACCGTAGTTCATGCCCGTGGTTTAGGATCAAAGGAAGCTCAGAAATACCTTGGTATAACCATACAACCGGAAAAGGATCTTGTTCTGATCTTAACGCCGCGAGACAGGAAATCGCCTATTATGGAGAGTATTATGCATGAGGTAGGACTGAATACGGCCGGAACCGGTATCTGCTTTTCTCTACCGGTAGACAGCGCTATAGGAATTGGAGCACTTATTAAAGCAGATAAGCCACAGGACGATTCTGTTTCTTAACCATCAGGCAGGGGACGGTTAGCGTGATGCCCTGTTGGGCATGATGCGTTCTTCTGCCTGGTTCTGATAAGACATACGAAAGCTAATACAAAAACAGCCGGAGCGTTTAACGGGTGTAAACAGAACGACCGACCATATTATAGCAATATTAACCAACGACTGCCATAATCAACGCGACTGGAAATATTGCTATGAGGTGAAAACGAGGCTTCGCATCAGGTAGCCTTGTTAAACTGCGCTTAAGCCTAAGGCACGAAGTCCTCCAGTTTGATATGATTGCGGATGAAATCAAAGAATGAAGGATTGTAAATGAGAATTATAAACATGACTCAGCTAAATAAAGCACAGATAAACCAGGCGGCACAAATATTGACTGAAAGCATTCCTAGCGGTTGGCCAACACTTCAACATGCAATGGATGAAATAAAAGCACTCTTGATTCCGGAAAACACTTTGCTTGCAGCCATTGAAAACGAAACTGTGCTTGGTTGGGGCGGTATACTTGCTCCTATCTATAATGGAAATGTCTTTGAGCTACATCCGCTGGTTGTCCACCGTGATAGGCGAAACCAAGGTATTGGCAGAGCCATTGTCACAGCTCTTGAGGATGCAGCAGGAAAGCAGGGTGGGTTGACTATATATTTGGGCGCCGACGATGAAAGAGGCAACGGCGAAACATCTTTAGCGAATGTTGATTTATATGATGATTTACCGGGTAAAATAAACAGTTTTTCTCCTGGCACGCACCAATCCGGTTTTTATCTGAAGCTGGGATATAAGATTATCGGGGTTATGCCTGATGCAAACGGAACAGGAAAACCGGATATTTATCTGGCTAAACGATTATGATTATAGGTGGAGCGGCATTCTGCCGTTCCTTTTTTGTTATGCAAAGAAAAACTATCGTTACGCTTGGAAATCACTGAAGAAACATAAGAAATGTAATCCTGAGCCCTGCGGAAAATCACATTTTACTCCCGAAGGAATAATGTCCACTGGATAAATGCGTTTTGCAAAACGCATTTGCAAAAAAGCAAATTTGCTTTTTGACGGGCAAAACAAACCTGTTTTACCCGTTTCAGATGCATTGATTGACTGCCTGAATGGATTTGCTTAATATGCCGCAAACCCATTGTACTACAGGCATTAATTTAAACATGATAAAAAAACTGAGCAATGCTCAGTTTTTTCACAGGAGGTCAATTAATATGGATAGGATATTCACGGAGATGTTTTCAAGACAGCCGGATGAGATAATAAAGGGTGATTATTTTTATCGCATTCCGGATTGTTGGGAGTGGACGGCTGAATTGAGAAAAATAGCGGAAGCTTTACTTAAAGAGCATAAAAAGAAGCGTGAACAGATAGAAAACAGACCGGATTTTAAACTTTGTTGGGATAGAAAAACTCTTCATGGTGAGATTGACTATTTTTGAGATGACCCCTGGATAGAAATATTTAAAGGAAAAAACAAGGATTTAAAGACTGTGGAAATAATCAATGAAATCGCCTCTGAAGGTAAACCTTTCATGGATATAGCAAGCAGCGAGAGTATGGGGTTTGCCCCATACCTCATTAAAATGAATCCTGAAATGCCGTGCTTGGTAACGGATATTAATGAGGCTGTTATAAAAAACTGCGTTCATGTGTAGACGAATATTTAACGGAATATAACATAAACTTAGCTTCTTTTGATAATATGGATATGCCGATCAGGGATGATTCATTGGATTACATAACAAGCATATACGGAATTTCAAGTTCATCTGAAACACCGGCAGGTGGTACAAAAACGAATATTTATCAGTATTCCGCCGTTAAGGAAAAGCCGATAAATGAAGTTTACCGTGTGCTAAAACCGGGCGGACGATTTGTTACCCTTGAAATGAATAGAGAATGCGATTTCGATTTAGAGAAAGTTTATGACCACTATAATAAAAACGGCAACCTGTTTGGCATATATACTTATGATGAAATACAAGCTGTACTGGGATTACTAAAAGATGAGCCGTGGCGCGAGTAATTTACATTGGCGGGGTAGAGGTTGAAAAAAATTATTATAAAAAAATTTCATTTGGGCAGGTTATGAGCTTTTTGCGCGGATTTTGTAGCTATCATGCAATCCGTCATTGGGAAAAAGGAACCTGGCGTGAACAACGGCGAACGGAAAATCAATGGAATTATAAAGACGAAGCAAAAAAAGCAGAAGATAGCGGAATTGATTTTTACAAAGTTGATATTTTTTATATTTTGCGCAAACCGGATAAAAAAGCATAGACCGCTAGATCCGTCTCTGCGGTTTTATTAGGAAAGGCTATAACAAGAAACGGGTCTATGTGTAAGCAAACAGACAAAGGGAAATTTGCAGAACAGATTTGGATTTGTTTAGAGTTTCTATATCGCAACCGCGAATATATTCAAAGGTTTCCTGTCTATATAAATGAAATCTTTTTATTAGGCAGAAATGGAGGCAAGCATGGAAGACCGGCAGATTGTCGAACAATACTGGTCGCGCAATGAAGCCGCAATACAAGAAACAGATAAAAAATACGGGTGGCTTTTACATAGTATCGCGCGGAATATCCTGTCAAACATCGAGGACAGCGAGGAGTGCGTCAGCGACACATACCTGAAAGCATGGAATTCAATACCGCCGGAAAAGCCCGGTCATCTGGCGGCATATCTGGGGCGTATCGTGCGAAACCTGGCAATCAATCGTTGGCACAAGAACCGTGCGCAAAAACGATATAATGGTGCGGAGACGCTGCTCTCCGAGCTGTCAGATTGTGTTCCTGCTTCGGATAATACTGAAATGGAAGTGGAAACAGATGAGATATCGGAGGTCATCAGCAATTGGCTGTACACACTGCCGAAGGATGACCGGGTACTGTTTCTGCGCCGCTATTGGTACGGCGATTCATTGAAAAAGTTAGCAGATGAGTGTGGTACCACGCAGAACAGGTTGGCTGGACGTATGTATCGTTTGCGCCAAAACCTTAAGGGCGCATTGGAAAAGGAGGGTGTGATAATTTGAAAGAAAAGAAAATATTTGATGCTATTACAAATGTTCGTGATGAGCTTATAGAAGAGGCGAGAGAAACAAAATCCAGAAGGAAAGTCTCTGTGTGGAAAAAAAGTGTGGCTGTCGCAGCTTCCATTTCACTGATCATTGGCTTGGGATTATTGATTCCCAGAGACAAAAATAAAAGCACAGGAGCCGGTGCCATATTGGATGTAATTTATCCGCAAGCTTATGCCTTTGAAGACTATGACACGCGGAGACAGGTGCGTGAACAAAACCCTGTTGAAGAGGGTTTTATTGAGGCGATTAATGGTTTTTCGTATAAAACAGGCGCCCATATACTGGCGGGTGCGGGCAGGAACGTCAATTACTCACCTCTCTCACTGTATTTTGCACTCTCCCTTGCGGCCTATGGCGCAGAAGGTGATACGGAAGAGCAATTGCTTGAGCTGTTGGGTGTTTTTGATAAAGAAGTCCTTGCTGAGCAGTGTGGAAACTTCTATCGCACCCTTTACAGAGATAATGAGATTGGAAAGCTTAAAATTGCAAACTCTATATGGATGGACCATGAGGTTAACGGTGAACCTGTTGTATTTAAAAATGATTTTGTAAGACGCGCAGCAGAAAATTTCTACGCAAGCTCTCACAGTGTTGATTTTTCAAAGGATGAAACCGGTAAAGAGATGGCTGACTGGATTTTAAAAAATACCAACGGCACACTGTCGCCCTCGATAGAAATAAACCCTGAGCAAATGCTGTCTATAATAAACACGGTTTATTATTATGATCAATGGATTGACCGTTTTGACATGAATAAAACCTCGGAGGATGTATTCTATCTGTCAAATGGCGGTGAAGTAAAGGCTGACTTTATGAATCGGACAAATGGGTCAGCCGGGTTTAACAAGGGCGAAGGCTTTACCCGTGCCGGTTTAGGGCTGAAAAATGCAGGTCAAATGGTATTTATACTCCCCGATGAAGGTGTATCTCCTTATGAGTTAATGGCCACCCCTGAGAAAATGAAGCAGGCTTTTGAAGGAGGAGAGGGCTTCTTCGGCGAGGTAGTATGGAAAATACCCAGGTTTAGCTTTGGCTCAAAGCTTTCACTGACCGATACCTTGAAAAATCTTGGCGTAAACTCTGCTTTCACAACAGATGCGGACTTTAGTGGGATAACAGACCAGATGGCCTTTATTACCGATGTGCTGCAGGAAACCCATATAGCCATCGATGAAGATGGTGTCGAAGCGTCGGCATTCACTCAAATTAACTATATAGGAGCAGCGCTGCCCGAGGGCCGTGCGGAAATGATTCTTGACAGGCCCTTTATTTACGGAATTACAGCACAAGACGGCACTCTACTGTTTGTCGGGGTGTGCGAAAATCCAAGCCGTGGGGGCGGTTTTCGCGGTTGATGTCCATTCCGGTTGGTAAAATAAAAAGCCGGTGTTTGATTTTTGACAATTATCAAAATCAAGCACCGGTTAAAGATCATATTGGATTACAAATTGTGTTCAGCCCGAGAGATGATGTCTTCCTGCATTGCAGGAGTCATATCCACGAAATATGCGCTGAAGCCGGCAATTCGAACAACCAGGTTATGATAATCTTCGGGTTTTGCCTGTGCTGCCCTCAGTGTGGCAGCGTCAACTATATTGTACTGTACTTCCATACCGCCCTGCTCAAAGTATGTTTTGGTTACATCTATGAGCTTGTTGACGCCGTCCTCGCCTTTCAGCGATGTCGGGTGGATTTTCAGATTGAGAGCCATACCGTCCATAAAACGTGAATGGTCAAAGGTGGTGGCTGATGTAAATACGGCGGTTGGACCGTTTACATCTCTGCCCTGCACAGGACTGCAAGCGTCTGCAATAGGCGTGCCCGTCTTGCGCCCGTCCGGTGTTGCCCAGGTAATCTCACCCTGTACCACATGATCTGACGCGCCGAATGTGCCGCATTTATATACCTTGCAGCGGTGTGTCGAGAAGGCTCTGGAAATATTATAATACAGGTCAAGAAGATACTTCATTTCAGCGTCGGCATAAGGGTCCGCGTTGCCGTAATGGGGAACTTCGTTGAGGATTCTCTGGCGCAGCGGCTCATAGCCTTCCCAGTTGGCCATGACCGCGTCATACAGCTCCCTTGTGGATATCAGCTTTTTATCAAAGCACATGTATTTAATCGTTGTCAGGCTGTCGGCGGTGGTTGCAAGCCCGGTTGCTGTGCCGCCATAAGAATTGTACTTTGCGCCGCCTTCAGATACGTCCTTGCCGCTTTCCATGCAGCCCGTGGTAGAGATGGAGAGGTTCGGGAACGGGAAGAGCCTGGGATATTCATGCTCTGTGTAATTGTTTAGTGTTGCCGACCATGTAAGCATCCATGTTGCAATCTTTTCAAAGGCGGCACGGACCTCATCCATGGTTTCCATTTCATACAGGTATCCTGAACGCAGTTTCTCAGGCACCTGAGCCCCGTTTATGGGGTTAATGCCGTTGTTTATCGCCATAAGCAGTGCAATGGCCCAGTATATACCGCTGTGAGACATGGATGAGCCGTTAGGAGCCGGATAGTCATTTCCTGAACCGGTGATTTCCTGGCAGCCGATAAACGCAAAGTCTCTTGCATCCTCCAAAGAGAATCCAAGCTCACTTACAATTGCAGGAACGATTACTTCATCATTCTGAAGCAGCGGCAGACCGCCTACACGCATAGAAGTTGCCATTGCGCATTCCCAGATTTCCTTTGGTGTGTTTTTGTTGATACGCAGAGACACTGTCGGCTCATGGAGTTCAAGGCGAGCCATAGTTTCCAGAACCATAAAAGAAACAGGGTTTGTTGCGTCCTCGCCGGTCTCGGGGATGAGGCCGCCGATGGTGGTGTGCTGGCCCAGGTGTCCGATACCTGCGGTCTGTTGCATCTTGCCGAAGCCGCCACCATAGAAAGTGTTGATTTTGAGAAAGAACGCGTCCACAAGTTCCTGTGCCTCGTCCATCGTAATCCTGCCTTCTTTAAGGTCTTTTTTCAGATAGGGCCATGTGTACTGGTCAAATCTGCCCAGGCTTGTTACGCCTGGATCATTATCAACCTTGAGGAAGACATTATACATCATTACCTGCTGACAGGCCTCCCAGAAGGTGCGTGCCGGCTTCTCTGCGATCCAGTCAAGCCCCTCAGCCATCTTTTCAAGTTCAGCTCTTCTCTCGGGAGTCGGAGCCGTCTTTGCCTTTTCTCTTGCACACTCGGCATAACGGCGGGTCAGGGTGATTGCGCCGTCACAGGCAACAGTGGCAGCCTTATAGAATATATACTTGCCCATATTGTCGCCCTGGACATTGCCCTCATGGGCATCAAGCCAATCCTGAGCCTGCTTGCGGATATCGGCATAGCCTCTCCTGAGGATATTCTGGAAGCCGGGAGTCAGATGACCCGGAGGCAGCATTGTTGGAAAACCGCCGATCTTTCCATAGTCCGAAGCCTGAAGCTTGAAAAAGTCCAGCGCTCCGTCCGGCAACCACTCTTCAGGCATAACGTTTCCATATGCAGCCCTCTCCTCTGCTGCAATCTTGCGCAGTTCTTTCAGATCTTCCGGGGAGATAGCCAGCTTCTGATGGGAATAAAGGGGGTCATCATCGGGAGCGTGATGCAACCCGTCGGGTTCAATAGGCCAGGTGTTTTCAATATCTGCCATAAGCCACATTTGACCGTTGGCGGCGCCCCAGCCTTTGTTTCCCATGTCTCCTGCAAAATATTCGTCTTCTCTGATGTCTATAGGCATTCTGGAAATGACATAAAGGGATTCGTATGGCTTCTGAAGCATTGGCGGGAAATTACGATATTTCCGCCTTGCCTCCAGTTTTATACGAGCCTTTTCCGCGTCCGCAACAATGACCCTGTCACGAACCTTGTCGCGCATTCGCAGAATGCGTTCCGTGCATGGTTTAAAGGTATACATAGGCTTCTTCCTTTCTGTGGACTATATACTTTTTTTTATTTTCCGATTACATATAACAATGTGTCAACAGGTGCAAATCATAATGTGTCATTTAGCTCCGTAGAAATTGATATTGCATACAATGGCTCAACTGTTTGTGAGAGTTCCTTCTCTGTTGTTGCTGATAACTCTATTCTATCAGAATTTCTTGAAGCTGTCATTTTAATTTTAAAAATAATACAGTCTGGGGGTTATTTTATCCGGTCTTGATAGGACGCAAGAACGCTGAGACAGGAGGCGGCCAGCATGAAGCGAAGCATTTGACGGGAATAAGCAGAGTGATTATACTAAACGTAAGATTATGAACACCGTCCCCATGGTTAAGGCAACACAAAAACGGAATTTGGAGAAAAGGTTAAAATGAAATACGAAATTTCCTGCGGTGCAGTGGTGTTTACCCGTAAAAATGATGAGATTTTATATGTAATTGTCAAATCATCTGAGGGGTATTACGGATTTCCAAAGGGACATATGGAGGGCAATGAGACGGAAGAGGAAACGGCTGTACGGGAAATCTATGAGGAAACCGGACTAAAGGTTAAAATTATTCCAGGGTTTAAAACCACAGATGAACATCTTCTTCCAAAAAAAGAAGGTGTTATCAAAAGGGTAATATATTTTGTATCGAAATATGATAACCAGGAAATCAGTTATCAAAAGGAAGAATTGCTTGGCGCTTATTTGATGACATATGAGGAGGCGATGGACGCTTTTCAATTTGAGAGTTCTAAAAGAATATTTAGTGAGGCGAATGATTTTATTTGTTCAGTGGAAAAAGCTCATAAAAGCGGTATTAAATAGTTGGGTATTCAAATAAGGTGTTTTTTGGGGTTTTCCGAGGTTGTGTGGTAAGACTGGTGTTGGTTTGAAGGAGATTATGTTGTTATTACAACATACAGGCGTGAATTTGATAGGTATAATATAGAAAACGATTAGCCATGTAATAAAAGGAGGAGCAAATGGGAAAGGCAACACAAGATCTCCGTAAAGAACACGAGGTTATTCTTTTGGCCTTGCAGATTCTTGGCAAAATGATCGAGCCGAGCAGTCGCGACCCTGAAAGCCTGCTTCACTATTACGGCGAGGCGGTCTATTTCCTCAAGGTTTTCGCCGATAAATGCCACCACGGCAAAGAGGAGGATTATTTATTCAAAGAACTGGTAAACAAGGGAATTCCCAACGAGGGCGGCCCTGTGGGTGTAATGCTCAGGGAGCATAAACAGGGCAGAGACTATATTGCGCAGATGAGCCGCAGTATTGATGAAAAGAATATTGAAGGTTTTAAAAAAGCCGCTGAACTCTACTGCGACCTGTTGCTCCGGCATATTGAGAAGGAAAACAATGTACTTTTCGTGATGGCGGATAAGGTGATTAGTGAACAGGAGTAGAATGTGCTGTTGGGTAAGTTTGAGCGGCATGAAGAGAATGTCATAGGGTATAGCGTACATGAAAAACTGCACACAATGATTGATACGTGGTCAGAGGTCTTTGGTGTTGAATAAAAAACAGGGGGAGAAAAATATGAGTAACTTATTTGAAGAGGTAAAGAAAAAGCATTTTAAAACATTGAAGCAGTATGTGCCGGTTGTTGAAAGAGTCCATGGGGGCAGTCATCCGGAATTTCATGCGGTTCGCGAACAGTTTGATGCCATCCTGGAGAAAACAAAAAAAGCGGGCTCTGAAAAAGCGGATTTAAATGATGAGTTTGCCAAGCTGCGTGAAATAACCGATAATTACACGGTGCCCGGTGATGTATGCGAAAGCTATGAGGCTGTTTACAATATGTTGGCTGAGCTGGATAATGCATATCATGCTTAACTGACACTGTGGGAAAGAAGGTGAGGATTTGCAGAGATTTATTCTGGGCAAGAAAAATAAAATAGCCTTGATAGGTGCTATTTTGATTGTCATTGGTTTCACCGGTGGTTTGGGCTTCAAAAATGAAGTTGTGGCTGTTTGGTCTTTCGCCATTGCTTCAGTTTTAGGGGTTTTGCCCATTGCAATCCAGGCCTATCAGGCATTGAGGGTTAAGGTAGTCAGCATAGATGTTCTGGTTACCATTGCCGTTATCGGGGCGTTCTTAATTAAAAACCTTGAAGAGTCTGCAATTGTCACCTTCCTGTTCTTGTTTGGCGCTTATTTGGAACAGCGAACATTAAATAAAACGCGTTCAGCCATTAAAGAGTTGACGGAGATGGCGCCGGAGAGTGCACTGAAACTGATGGAAAACGGCGAATTTGAAGAAGTAGAAGTTGATGAAGTTGACGTGGGCGATATTTTACTGGTTAAAACAGGCGCGAAAATTCCCGTTGACGGAACCGTTCTGTCAGGGGAAGGGCACATTAATGAGGCTAGTATTACCGGCGAATCTGTTATGGTCAGCAAGGAGAAGGGATTGAGCGTATATGCCGGAACGATTTTGGAAAATGGAACGCTTCAGATTGTTGCCGATCGCGTAGGTGAAGATACTACTTTTGGCAAAATCATTGAGTTGGTTGAAGAAGCGCAGGATTCAAAATCTGAGGCCGAACGCTTCATTGACAGGTTTTCCAAATACTATACTCCGGCAGTATTGGTGCTCGCTATAATCGTATGGCTCATCTCGCGGGATATCGAGCTGGCCATCACAATATTGGTTCTTGGGTGTCCCGGTGCGCTGGTTATCGGCATACCTGTTTCAAACGTAGCGGGCATTGGTAACGGGGCGCGGCATGGTGTTCTCTTTAAAGGCAGTGAAGTCATCAGCGATTTTAGTAAAGTTGATACAATAGTTTTTGACAAAACGGGTACACTGACAATCGGCAATCCCAAAGTAGTGGACAAGGAGTTCTATGTAGACAGGGCTGAAGAGGTAATAGCTTATCTTGCAAGTGTTGAAAACGAATCAGACCACCCACTGGCCAATGCCATTGTGGAGCACATCGGAGATACGAAATTATATCCGGTTGAAAACACGGATGTTGTTAAGGGCGGCGGAATAATAGCCAGTGTGGACGGGCACAGGATTGCAATTGGCAATGTTGCGCTGATGAAGCGGGAAAAAGTTTATTTATCTGAAAAAGCCCGGGCAGATATCGCCCGATTTGAAGAGAGGGGTAACTCCCTTGTTTTAACGGCCGTTGACGGTGAATTAAAGATATTGATGGGTATTCGGGACCAAATTCGTCCGGGAGTAAAAGAGGTTTTGCAAAAACTGAAAAGACTGGGCGTTAAAAATTTAGTGGTTCTCTCAGGAGATAACCAGGGAACCGTCGACCTGGTGGCGAGGGAACTGAGACTGACAGAAGCCCACGGAAATATGTTGCCGCAGGATAAGTCGGCATATATTGAAGAGCTGAAAGAGAAAGGCCACATTGTTGCATTCGTTGGAGACGGAGTAAATGACAGTCCCTCCCTTGCTCTGGCGCAAATCGGCATTGCCATGGGAAGCGGTACTGATGTGGCAATTGAAACCTCGGATGTGGTCCTGATAAACTCGGACTTCAGCCGCTTGCCCCATGCTCTGGGGTTGACGAAAGCAACGGCGAGTAATATGCGCCAGAACATTTTTATCGCTGTTGGTGTTGTGCTGATATTACTTGCAAGCGTGTTTTTCAGTGAATGGATGAACATGTCGATAGGCATGCTAGTACACGAAGGAAGTATATTACTGGTAATTCTAAACGGAATGCGGCTTCTGCGTTACAGATTAAGAAAATAGAAAAGGAGAGATGAAAGTGAAAAAAGCAACAATACAACTAGAGACATTGACCTGCCCATCCTGTGTGCAAAAAATTGAGAAAGCAACAAAATCTTTGGATGGGGTTGAAAAAGACAGTGTAAAGGTACTGTTTAACTCTAGTAAAGCGAAGTTTGACTTTGACGAGGAAAGGATATCCATTGAGGATGTGGAGAAAGCTATCACCGCGCTGGGATACGAGGTTATAAAATCACAGGTTAAAGACAAATAGAACAAAGGGATCCTTCCGGTGTAGATCTTGCATCTTAGCCCGGGAGGATCTCTTTTTAACTTACTTAATGCCTGCTTGCAGCGTATAACCGCAAATCCGTTCAGGCAGTCAATCAATGTATCTAAACCGGGCAAAACAAACCTGTTTTGCCCGGTTTGCAAATGGGTTTTGTAAAACCCATTTGTTCAGTGGACATTATTTAGCCATCAAAATTCTCCTTTAGCAGCCGGAAAATTTCCATATACCGCTCGCGAAAAAAGCTGTTTTTTAACAGGACAAAGTTAAATTCCCGCTGCTCGGAGAAACCGGAAAGTTTAATAACTGAAAGGCTTCCCCTATCAATCTCCTGCCTTGATGCCGCTTCAAACAGAAATGTGATACCCAGTCCCATTGAAACCATTTTTTTAATTGCAGCCATGTTTCCTATTTCTATTAATTTTTCAAATGCATGGAGGGAATAATTGTTTTTTTGCAATATGTTCTCGAAGATTTCCCGTGTGCCCGATCCTCGTTCCCGGAGTATCAGGCGGCTTTTGGTAATCTCCTGAAAGCTTACCTCGCCCTTTGCAAACTCTGATTCCGGTGAGCATACGGGGATAAACCTTTCAAGACTAAAGAGCGTGGAGTCATATTCTGATTTATCAAACAGCCCTTCTACAATAACAAAATCCAGTTCACCGCTGTTAAGCCTCTCAAGGAGAAGCTGTGTATTCGCAACGGACATATGGATTTTCATTGCCGGGTATTTAGTAAGCAAACGGGAGAGAATATCCGGCATAATATATTCGCCAATGGTTAAAGTCGCACCGAAAGAAAACTGCAAGTTTTCAGTATTGATTGAACTGATATTCTGTTTAAAATGCTTCGAATCTGCAAATACAGTCATTGCAAATTCTCTTAAAAGCTCGCCCTGGACGGTGAGCCTCATTTTTCTGTTGGATGTATCAATCAGCTTACACCCATAGAACTCTTCCAGGTATTTGATGTGCTGCGAAACGGCAGGCTGCGTAATATGCAGAAGCTCTGCCGCTTTCGTATAGCTGCCGCAATGGCTTAGAGTGAGAAAGGTCTCGTGTCTGAAGTCCAGCATAATTTCACCTTTATTATAAAATCAGCTAATATAATCATTAGTAATCATAATTTGAGATTATCATAAGACGGTGTTAAAATCAATACAGGTTTAGTAAAAAAAGCATATGAAAGGAACAAAAAGATGTATCATATAAAAAAATATTTACCGGGTATTTTGCTGTCAGGCACGATTGCCGCTGTTTCTTATATGGTCAGTTTATTCCTTCCCAAAGGCATTCTGGGAGGAACACTAATTGCGTTGATTTTGGGAATGCTGCTAAACCCGTTGCTGGGCCGTTATAAGGCACTTGAAACGGGAATCAACTGGACTTCCAAAATAATCCTTCGTACGGGAATTATTCTATCCGGAATAGCACTGAGCTTTTCCCAGGTATTCAAAGCAGGCAAGTATGCTCTGATACTCATGGCCTTCACCCTTGCGACCGCTTTTACTGTGGGATATCTGTGTAAGAGAGTTTTTAAGATAAATTGGAAGGTGGCCAGCCTTCTTTCGGTAAGCACTGCGATTTGTGGGGGAACCGCTGTTGCGACACTGGGGCCTACAATTCGGGCAAAAAATCGGGATATTGCCTATGCTATATCCGCAACATTTCTATTTGATATCATAACGGTAATTGCCTTCCCTTGGATAGGCCGCCTGCTGGGCCTTAGTGATACCGGCTACGGGCTTTGGGTTGGAACTGCGGTAAATGATACATCTTCTGTTGTTGCGGCGGGGTACGCATTTTCCGATGCCGCCGGATCCCTTGCAACAATCGTTAAGCTGACAAGAACACTTTTTATTGTGCCCGTTGTGCTTGCTTTCTCATGGATATATGCCAAAAAAGAAAAGCCTTCCCAGGCATCTGAGAAGATAAACATATATAAAATATTTCCTTGGTTTATCCTTGGTTTTCTCACTGTAGTCGGCATAAGAACCATGGACCTTATACCGGCAAATATGATTACTAAAATATCTTTCGCGTCAAAATTCTTTATGTCAATGGCATTGGCATCAATAGGGCTGAATACCAGCCTAAAAGAGGTTAAAAACGTTGGTCTGAAGCCTATGATTGCTGGAGTTGTTATAGATACCTCAGTAGTCATCGTTTCTCTAATAGCCCAATCGGGAATTTTAAGGTTTGTATAACACAAGGGACTATTTAAAATAAGAGGGGGTCGGTTTTCAATCCCCTGATTATGAAAGTGGCATTCATATTTAAATTTAATACCTGGGGAGCGTTGCAAAAATCATCATCTTGCAGCGTTCCCTGGACATTAATTTAGTATTCACTAAAATAAAAAAGAATGGTATATTTAATTAAGCGAATACTAAATCAAAGAAAGAGGGTTACAGATGGATAGGACTCTCCTACTCAAGGCCATAGCCGATGAAACGAGAATGAAAATCCTGTCGCTGTTATTGCGCCATAACTATTGCGTCAGAACCCTGGCGAGAAAGCTGGAGCTTTCCGAGGGAGCGGTATCGCAGCATTTGAAGGTTCTGCGGGAAGCCGGGCTTTTGAGCGGTGAGAAGAGGGGCTATTTCATGCACTATGATGTGAAGCGTGATGTGCTGCGTGCCCTTGCCTTTGAAATTGAAGCGCTGGCGTCCACAGAGCGGGAGACTAGTAGCCCGCAGGAGGGGGGCTGCCACCCCTCCGAACAGGAGCGTTGTCATATAAAAAAACACAGCGGCAATGAGAAGGTCAAAGAGTTCTGCCACGGCGCTGATTCTATGAAGGGGGAAGATAGCCATGAACATCACGGATATTGTTGCTGTCAAAAATCTGAGTAAGCGCTATGGAGACTTTACGGCGGTAAACGGCATCTCCTTTTCCGTCCCCCGGGGGAAAATATTCGGTTTCCTCGGGCCCAACGGCGCTGGGAAAACTACCACTATCAATATGATGATTGGCCTTGCCAGACCTTCCGGCGGCACTATTCTCATAGACGGGATTGACTCGGTGAAGAACGTGAAAAAGGTGCAGTCTATCATGGGTATTGTCCCTGATGAGAGTAATCTGTATGACGAAATGGACGGCTTTGAAAACCTTTGCTTTTGCGGCTCCCTTTATGGCATGCGAAAGGAGGCCCGTGAAAAGAGAGCCAAAGAGCTTTTGGAGAAATTTGATTTGACAAAGGCGGGGAGGCGTCCCTTTAAGAAGTATTCCAAGGGGATGCGCCGCAAGCTGACCATCGCAGCAGGGATTATCCATGAGCCGGAGATTCTTTTTCTCGATGAACCGACAACAGGAATTGATGTGGAGAGTGCCCGGCAGATTCGCCAGCTTCTTTTATTTCTAAAGCAGGGCGGAACTACGATATTCCTTACCACCCACTATATTGAGGAAGCAGAGCGCATCTGTGACCATATCGCCTTTATAGTGGAGGGAAATATCGTGGCAATTGGCACGGTGCCGGAGCTGATGGAAATGGTATCCCACGGCCATACCATTCGTTTGGCTGCCGATACGGATTTGGCGCAGCTTGCAGAAGAATTGCAAGCATATTTTGGCGAATGTACCGTCAAAACCGGAACAGATCATACGGTAACCATTATTTCAAAAGAACGGATTGCTCTGTCTCCCATCCTGCAATATCTTGACAGGCATGGAATCTCTGTCTTTGAGGCCAAAGAATTGCGGCCTTCTCTGGAGGATGTTTTTATCAAGGTAACCGGAATCGAAGCCATGGAGCTCAAAAAAGAGAAGGATAAGGGTGGTATGGGGAGATGAAAACATGGATTGCATTCTGGAACATTTTAAAAAAGGATATTAATAACTACTATCTCAAGCCACCAAATATCAGCTGGGGCATAATATTTCCTCTGTCATGGACATTGATGCAGATAATCCGCTCCTCAGGCGGCTTGAACCTTTCCGAAATCCGGGAAATACTTCCGGGACTTATGGCCATGAGCATATTATTCGGCACCACCTCCATGCTGGCTGTTACCATTACCTTTGAGCGAAAGGGGCGCTCCTTCGAACGATTGCTCCTTGCCCCGATTTCCCTGGGAGCGATGGTCGCCGCAAAGCTGTCCGGAGCGATCCTGTTTGGGGTATTCAATGCCTTTGTTCCTTTGATCTTTGCAGCCTTTTTTATTGACCTTACCGGAATCGGCTGGGGTACTGTGCTCCTGGCAGTACTGCTTATTGCTGTGACTTCCACCCTAATGGGGCTTATGATTGCAGTTTCAGCGAAAGAAGTATTTGAGGCGCAGACCCTCTCCAACTTCTTTCGCTTTCCCATGCTGTTTTTATGTGGCTTATTCCTGCCTGTCAGCAGTTTGCCAGACTTTCTGCGTCCCCTGTCCTATTTGCTGCCGCTGACTTATGGAACCGATATGCTCAGTGGAGCTATTATTGGCAGGAGTATGCTGTCACCTGTAGTGTGTACAATTATACTGCTTATCTTTGCAGCAGTGTTGTTTACCTTCTGTCATTACAATATCCGCAGAAAGTGGATTGTTTAATAAAGACAAGATGCAGGTTCCTGCGCCCGGCTCGGCCGGAGGCAGGAACCGTCTCTTTTTGTTTAAGCTTCGCCATGGTCTATTGATTTCATTCTCTCTAAGAGCGCAATATATCGCAAATCGTCCCGAAGGGGATAAAAGGGATTATCCTTCAAAAGCTCATAGATTTTTGTGCTGAGTTCAAGCATATCAAGCCGCTCCTCAAGGGAACCCATATGATCGGAACAGACTATTCCGAAAGACTTGATTTCGTGCGTTACCGCACTAACCAGTCTATCCATATAAAACACCGTTTCGGCAAGCTCATTTTCGAGAAATTTCTTCAATTCCCTGCCTCTGAGAAAACACATGGCATTTAACTCGTAGCATTCCCCTTTGCTGGGCAGAAGTTTTGCGTATTTTTTTGCTTATTCCTCTTCACCGATTGCTGCGTATATTGCTGCGGTCATAACAATTGCATGATTGCGCATTTCAGTTTCAGTGCACTGCTCTGCAATACGATCCAATATATCAAGCCTGCGCCGCAGCCTTCTCAGGTTTTCCGAAATATACATATAAGCCACCTCCCGGGTTTTGTTGTGCATATCGTAACACGGAAGTAAATGCCGGTAAATAACCGCAGTGTTTGGTTTTTTACAACGGAGCGTTGAGATATAGGGGAACTTGTCTTGAATTGGACGGACTTACACGCCAAAGTATATCAAAGGCGGGGCGGAAGCTTCTATTGCAGATATCCCGAATACGATAAGTAGTCCAGGACTTTATGTTTAACCGCATGGCGATGTTGTCGTGGCCGCAGGAGAAACCTGAAAACCAGCATTGCCCTCAACGCATCTGCAAGTAAATATGTGATGTATGTGGAGAGTTTTCTGATTTTGAGACAGAGGACGATTAAAGGCTCCTTTATTGCGCTCAGGATGACATAGCGGATTTCTCAGTGGCCTTGATTATTTTGGTGTATCCTACTTGAAGTTCAGTAAAAATTGGATATAATATAATCCAGTAATACTTCATAGTTGAGCAGGAGTTGAATCTATGAAAGAGGCTGATGGCACAAAGGGTTCGAGGGGGGCTTTTGAATTTGATTCCGATGCGAAAACGGACCTCAACAGTTTGCAGGCTGACTTAGAAATGAATACTATTCCACCTACAGAGGAAAAGAACAATAATAA
>JAAYOP010000078.1 GCA_012520295.1 Clostridiales bacterium
ACAATGAAGCCGATAGAAAACTGAGAACAGGGGTGATTCCGTAATGGATAGAAAACCCAAAAAAGGATTTTTGTATTGGTTTGAAAATGTTTTTAAATATCATTACGGAAAGCTTTCCATTATTGTCTTGCTCATATTGGTTGTTGTTATATTCAATATGATAGACATGTTCAGACCGAAAACTGAATACGATTTTAGCATGGTTATTGCCGTAGCGGGGAGTATAGCCCCCTCGTCCACAGACGAGCTTAAGAAAATAGCCGAGACTGCAGCAGGTGATATAAACGGCGACGGTGAAATAAATATAGACATACAGATAATTGATATGAGCACACCAGGTGAAAACAGCCCTTACCATCTGATGCTCTTAATGTCTCAGCCGGAATATGTTGTCTTTATAATGGATGACCATACTTCAAAGGTTAATGCCAAGGATTTCAACATGCTCAGCGATTACGGCATTGAAGGGGATGAAGAATACGGGCAAAGAGTCTATATTGGCGACTCACCGATAATGAACAGGATCAACCCCGGTATCGAATTCTATGCTTGCCTTGCCGACTGGACTACGGACGGAAAAGGTAAACCTGAGTGGACGCAGGCAGGGGTCAGCGTAATAAAAGAATTAATCGGCAGTTAGACCTTACAGTGGCTGGCCCGGAACCCATCCGGGGCAGCCATTTTGCACAATTCCCTTATCTGAACCGGAGCCGTAAATGAAGGTGTGACAAGTAGCCTGGCGTGAAAACGCTTTCACAAGTGCAAAAACTTTTTGCGCCAGGAAATAATCGATTTGACCGCCAAGTAGGATGGGCGGACCTTTGCTTCTCAGTGGAAAACAGGTTTCCACAATCGATTTTTCCTGACTATTAGTGTCGCCGCTTCTAGACAGATTGGAGATTTATATGGATATAATAAGCAGCAGGAAAAATCCTCTTATTGCCCATCTGAGAAAATTGGGCAATGACAGGGCCTACAGAAGGCAGTGCCGTGAGTTTATATGCGACGGCGCAAAGCTTTTGGAGGACGCGCTGGCTTCCAGACTGGAGATAATCATGGTTCTCAGCAGCGGACAACCCCCTGAGCTTCCGCAAAATATCAGGAGCATTAAGGTCAGCGATGATATAATCAAGTATCTTTCATCTTTTAAAAGCCCCCAGGATCTTGTATTTGTATGCAAAGTCCCGAATAATACCCATTCCCTTGAACCGGGAAGGCATTTAATTCTCGAGAATATGCAGGACCCGGGAAATGTGGGAACAATAATTAGAACGGCCAACGCCTTCGGCGTGGACAGTATAATACTCACGGGCGATTGCGCCGACCCGTATAACCCAAAAGCGGTAAGGGCGTCCATGGGAGCGGTTTTTCGGCAAAGAATTATTGAAAAAGACCAGGAAAAGCTTTTGAATATGCTCTCGGAAAAGGGCATACCTCTTTATTCCTCCGCGCTGGACGAGGATACGGTGGATTTGCGCGATGTTCAATTGCCTTCCAGCCTTGCGTTGGCGGTAGGAAATGAGGGTCAGGGGCTAAGTGAAAGGCTTTTGCAGGCTAGCGCGCAAAAGCTGCTAATTCCGATGGAAAGAGAAACCCAATCCCTGAATGCCGCAGCGGCAGCCGCCATATTAATGTGGGAGCTGTATAAGCGGATGTGAAAAAGCTATGCTTTCAGGTGTATTTATTTTCACGGCATATATTTAGAAGGCAGCCCGGGGAGGATTGACGACAATGTCGGAGCTTTTATATTGGCTATGGCTATCAGAGCTAAAAAACGTGGGCTCGGTTACGGCGATGAAGTATATCGATTATTTTGGCTCGGTAAAAAGAGTTTTTGAGGCCGGCTTTGATGAGATTATTCTAGTACCGGGTTCAAGGCGCTCCGAGGCAGAGCAGCTTAATAACAAGGAGCTGAGCCGGGCAAAGAACATATTGAAAAACTGCAGAAAAACGGGAACCGGAATTATAACGCTTTATGACAGCCTATATCCGAAGAGGCTGGCTAATATTTATGACCCGCCCCTTGTTTTATACTACAGGGGCACCCTGCCAGATATGGACTATGAAGCAGTTATAGGAGTGGTGGGGACCAGGAAGGCTTCCGTATACGGACTGAAGACTGCACAGAGGATTGCCTCCGAAATAGCCTGCGGCGGCGGTATCGTCTCCACCGGACTTGCCGAGGGAATCGACTCGGCGGCAGCAAAGGGAGCTCTGAAAGAAGCTGGCTTCGTAATAGGTGTACTGGGCACCGGAACAGATATTACATATCCATCCTGGAACAGAAAACTCCAGAGCAGGATCGCGTCTGAGGGTTTGCTGCTCAGCGAATATCCTCCCGGACAAAAGGCGACCAGAGGCAGCTTCCCGGCAAGAAACCGCATAATAAGCGGTATAAGTCTCGGAGTGGCGGTTATTGAAGCGCCTGCTAAAAGCGGCTCTCTTATAACCGCGGCCAGGGCAATCGAACAGGGCAGAGACGTATTCGCAGTACCGGGAAATATCGACCTGCGTGGCTTTGAAGGCTCAAATGCGCTGATCAGGGACGGTGCGTATCTCATAACATCCGGTTGGGATATCCTCAGTCAATACGAATGGAGGTTTCCAGATAAAATATCGGCAGCACCCGTAAAAAGCAAGACAGTCAGCATAGATTTAAAGGAAAATGACAGAAAGGATGCATCGGTCCGGGGAAAAATAGAGGTTGACAACAATTCAAGCATGGAATATATTGACCTGGAAGAACAAGTTGGCAATTTAACAGATGATGAAATAAAGATTTTACGAGTCATGTCCAGCAAAGTAATGCATATTGATGAAATAATAATAAACTCAGCCCTGCAGGCAGACAGAGCTCTGGCGGCATTAACTCAGCTGGAGCTGAAGGGCTTTGCCACAGATGCCGGGGGAAAGCACTTTCAGCTTAATGTGAAAACTAAATAGCATCTTTGATATGCGGAGCTTTGCGGTAAACGGACAATTAATATAGTATATATAATGATTAAACTTTAAGTGAGGAAAACTAATGGCAAAAGAAGGGAAAAATCTTGTTATCATAGAATCACCATATAAAGCCAAAACCATCGGCAAAATATTGGGTAAGGATTATATCGTTGCCGCCTCGGGTGGACACTTGAGGGACCTTCCTAAAAATAAAATGAGTGTTGATTTGGAAAACGGCTTCATTCCGGACTATCAGCCGATTAAAGGGAAGGAACAGACGATAAATGAACTGAGGGAAAGCGCAAACAAAAGCGAAAAAGTATATCTTGCAACGGACCCCGACCGGGAGGGTGAGGCAATATCCTGGCACCTTAAGGAGCTTTTGGAATTGTCCGATGAAAAAGCTTTTCGTGTAACATTCAATGAGCTGACCAAAAAGGTGGTAATTGAAGGCATACAATCTCCCAGGCCCATAGATATGAATTTGGTTGACGCCCAGCAGGCAAGAAGGATTTTGGACCGAATAGTTGGATATAAGCTCAGTCCGCTCCTCTGGAGCAAAATAAAGCGGGGATTATCGGCCGGCAGGGTCCAATCAGTAGTTACCAGAATGGTAGTGGACAGGGAGGAAGAGATAAAGGCATTTGTTCCGGAGGAATACTGGCTTCTGGATGTGGTGCTCGAATGTATAGGGAAACCCGGCTCCTTCACCGCCCGCTTCCACGGGGCTGCAAAAAAACAGGAGCTTAAGAGCAAAGAAGAACTTGACAAAGTGGTGGAAGCCATAAAAACAGCGCCTTTTACTATAAAAAGCGTAAAGAGAAGGGACAGGCAAAGGGCGCCTTCCGCTCCGTTTATAACCTCAACCCTTCAGCAGGAGGCCTCAAGAAGGCTTAATATGACTCCAAAACGCACGATGATGATTGCACAGCAGCTCTATGAAGGCATTGATATAAGCGGCCAGGGAACCATAGGCATCATAACATATATGAGAACGGATTCCCTGAGAGTTTCACAGGAGGCTCAGGAGGCGGCAAAGAGCTTCATTCTGAATCGATACGGAAGTGAATACTATCCCAAGAGTCCCCGTGTTTTTAAAACAAAAAAAGGTGCACAGGATGCCCATGAGGCTATCAGGCCCACGGAGATTACCCTCGAGCCGGAGAGCATAAGAAAAGACCTGACAAATGACCAGTACAGGCTTTATAAGCTGATTTGGAACAGATTTATGGCAAGTCAGATGGCAAATGCCGTTTATGACACTGTAACCATTGAAGCTCAGTCAGCGGGATATGTTTTTAAGGCTAATCATTCCTCCCTGAAGTTTCCGGGCTTTACGGCTCTCTATGATGACAACGGGAAGGACGAGGAGGATAAAAACGACAAAAAGCCCCTGCCAGAGCTTCAGGAGGGCGAAGAGGTTAACCTGTCGGACATTGTCAGCGAACAGAAGTTTACCCAGCCGCCTCCCAGATACACGGAGGATTCCCTTATAAGAGCAATGGAGGAAAAGGGAATAGGCAGACCGAGCACATATGCTCCCACCATGTCTACGATTATGGACAGGGAATATGTGGTGAAGGAGGGGAAGCATCTAAAACCCACCGCTCTCGGCCAGGTTGTCACTCAGCTTATGAAGGATAGGTTTGAGGACATTGTAGATGTGGAGTTCACGGCAAGACTGGAAGAGCGTCTTGACAGCATTGAAGAGGGAGAGCGCGAGTGGAAAAGCGTCCTTGCCGAGTTTTATGATGATTTTGCCCAGGCGTTAAAAGAAGCCGAAGCCGCTCTGGAAGGCGTGAGGATAAAGATACCTGATGAGGTGACTGAGGAGATATGCGATGAATGCGGGCGAAATATGGTCATAAAATCTGGGCGTTTCGGAAGGTTTCTGGCCTGTCCCGGATATCCTGAGTGCAACTTTACAAAGCCACTGGTTATTGAAATGCCCGGGAAATGCCCGAAATGCGGAAACAGGATACTTAAGCGCAGCTCCAAAAAGGGCTATACCTATTACGCATGTGAGAAGGGAGCCCAATGTGGCTTCATGACATGGGATGTTCCCGTAAAGGATTCCTGTCCCGAGTGCGGGCAGACTATGTTTAAAAAATCGGGAAGAGGATACAGGAAACCCTTTTGCATAAACGAAGCCTGCTCTAACTTTGTGCCTGAGGAAAAGAGAGGCTATAAAAAGAAAGCGAAAACCGATGCCACGGAGCCTGAAAAACAGGAGAACAATACAGAAAAAGAAAAAGGAACGCAAGGAAAAAACAAAAAAGCCCAAAAAGGGACTGATAAATGAGTATAGAAGTAACCGTAGTTGGAGCTGGTCTGGCCGGATGCGAGGCTGCCTGGCAGCTTGCCAGGGCAGGCATTCGGGTAAAGCTCATGGAAATGAAGCCCAGCAGGAAATCACCTGCCCACATATCGGACGACTATGCCGAGCTGGTTTGCTCAAATTCCCTGAGGAGCAACGAGCTTACAAATGCCGTAGGCCTGCTTAAGGAGGAAATGCGGCTTTTAGCTTCCCTCATTATGAAATGTGCGGACAAAAACAGAATTGAGGCGGGGGGCGCACTGGCTGTGGACAGAGACGAATTTTCTGCCTGTGTTACCCAGCATATAAAAAGTAACCCGCTGATTGACATATATGAAAAGGAAGTCACCAAGATACCGGAGGGCTATGTGATTATTGCCACAGGCCCCCTGACTTCAGATGCCTTTGCGGCAGAAATAGCCCGGCTTTTTCCCGAAAGGGATTTTTTAAGGTTTTATGATGCGGCCGCGCCTATAGTGACCTTCGAGAGCGTGAATTTGGAAAGGGCTTTTTTTGCATCCCGCTATGGCAAGGGAACAGCGGACTATATAAACTGTCCCATGGACAAGGATGAATATATTTCTTTCTGGAACGAGCTTATTGCTGCCGAGCAGGCTGAAAAACACGCCTTTGAGGACGAGAAGGTATTCGAGGGCTGTATGCCTGTGGAGGTTATGGCAAGGCGGGGACAGGATACTCTCAGATACGGACCCTTAAAGCCTGTTGGCCTTATTGATCCGAGAACAGGCAAGGAGCCCTATGGGGTTGTGCAATTACGGCGTGACAACAAAGAGGGTTCGCTGTATAATATTGTAGGCTTTCAAACCAATTTGAAATTTGGTGAGCAGCGTAGAGTGTTTTCCATGATACCGGGGCTTGAAAATGCCGAGTTCGTCAGATACGGGGTCATGCATGTAAACACATTTATCGATTCTCCACGGGTGCTTGACGAGCGCTTCAGGCTCAGAGCCGATACCAGAATAAGATTTGCCGGGCAGATAACAGGAGTGGAGGGCTATGTAGAATCGGCAGCCTCCGGCCTGCTGTGTGGTCTGGAAACCTCAAGAGAGCTGTTGGGTATGCCCCCCTTGGAGTTTTCATCGAAAAATGCGATAGGTGCTCTGGCCCATTATATTAGCAACCCGACTATCGCGGATTTTCAGCCTATGAATATAAATTTTGGTATAATGGAGCCCTTAGGCTACAGGGTTAAGGGTAAGAGAAATAAAAATGCCGAAATTTCAAAGCGTTCCCTTAAACTCATAAAAGAGAAACTTGCCCAATTACAGGGCTGACAGAGAACGAGAAATCGGCCTGTCGCTTGCCGAAAAAGCGGCAACCGCAAATCAGCGGCAACCCCGGTCGACAAACAGGTTTGGTATATTTTGCGCCGGCCGTGGAATATGGAGCAGGAAGATGAAGATTATCGTAGATGCAATGAGCGGAGATAATGCGCCTTTTGAAATAGTCAAGGGTGCCGTAATGGCCGTTACGGACTCAGGGGCGGATATTATACTGGTTGGAAAAGGCGAAGAGATACTCCGCTGTATTGAAAAGCTGGGCATGAAGAATATCCCCAAGGGTATAGAAATAGCCCACACATCAGAAATCATTACGATGGAGGACGACCCTTCCGCCGTTATAAAAGAAAAAAAGGACTCGTCAATGACTGTGGCTTTAAATATGCTGAGCGACGGCAGGGGCGAGGCCCTTGTATCGGCTGGAAATACAGGCGCCCTTTTAACAGGCTCCACTTTGATTGTTAAAAGAATCAGAGGAATCAGAAGAGCCGCCCTGTCTCCCGTGCTGCCTGAGGACTTTGGTAACAGTATAATCATAGATGTGGGCGCCAATACTGAATGTACCTCCGAATATCTTGTCCAGTTCGCCTATATGGGCGCAAGCTATGCAAGAAACGTTCTGGACAAGGGAAATCCTAAAATTGCCCTTTTGAACATCGGCACCGAGGAGACAAAAGGCCAGCCCCTTCACAGGGAGACTTTCAAGCTTCTGAAAGAGGCGTCTTCAGGGGGAATGTTTGACTTTATAGGAAATATGGAAGGAAGGGATATTTTATATAATAAAGCGGATGTAATTGTGTGTGACGGTTTTTCTGGCAATATCCTTTTAAAAACCATAGAAGGCACGGCTTTGTATATGGCAGAGGAGCTCAAGGGTATTTTTACGAAAAACATATGGTCAAAGCTGGCTGCAGGCATTGTTAAAAAGGATATTTTGAAACTGAAAAAAAGACTGGACTATACCGAGGTGGGTGGAAGTGTTCTTATCGGAATATCGAAGCCGGTGATAAAAGCCCACGGCTCATCGGATGCCAATGCAATAAAAAACGCCATTGGACAGGCGATAAAAATTGCCCGCTCCAGATTTGTTGAAGAAATTGTTGAAAGCATTGACAATATAAAGGCGATGGTTGAAAACAGTGAAAAAAACAGTTGACAAAAGCGGTTATTATGCATACCATAATTGCAGGTAATTTCAAGCATGTATATATGAGGTGGTAATCATGGTATTTGAAAGGTTGAAAAAGCTCCTTGCAGAACAGTTTGTTATTGATGAAGATACAATAACAATGGAAACATCGTTTCAGGAAGATTTGGGGGCCGATTCCCTTGACATAGTTGAACTGGCCATGGCGGTTGAAGAAGAGTTTGACATTCCTGAACTCAATGAAGAAGACCTGCCTTCTCTTGTGACGGTCGGTGACCTTACTCGTTATATCTCAAACATTATAGATTGATAAAACAAGGCTGTCGCAAAGTCAGAGAAGGGTACCAAACCTTTTGCGACAGCCAAACTTATTAAACAAATGCTTTCGCATTTGTTTGACTGCCTGAATTGATTTGCGGGTATACGCCGCAAATCAATTGCGCTGCACCCGATATAATTTAAAAACGCTGTCATAGTATTGCTGTTGTCGCGTTTTTGATTTGTATTAAATAAGCACCTGCTCAAGCTCAACTATGAAAGGGTTTATCCGTATGCTTGAAGACAGATTACAGTACACATTTAAGAATAAGGGGCTTCTGATCAAGGCTCTGACCCACAGCTCTTATTCAAACGAAAAGGGAGAAGGGCGCCTGGGGTGCAACGAGAGGCTTGAGTTTTTGGGAGATTCTCTCCTTGGCTTTATTGTGGCCGAGTATTTATATATGTCTTACAGGGAAAAACCTGAAGGTGAAATGACAAAGCTCAGATCAGAGCTGGTTTGCGAGCCTAGCCTGGTCAGGGTGGCCAAAAGGCTGCAGCTTGGAGAGCACCTGCTCCTGGGAAAGGGAGAGGAGCAGGGCGGTGGCAGAAATAGAGCGTCGATACTGGCAGATGCCCTTGAGGCTGTTATTGCCGCCATATATCTTGACGGAGGCAAAAAGGCGGCGGAGAGATTTGTTAAAAAACATATTCTGGACGGTATGGGGAAAGACGAGAAGATTCAGGACTATAAGACCACACTTCAGGAAATAGTTCAGAAAAATGGCGGTGAATCTCCTACATACAGGCTTGTGGGAGAAGCCGGACCGGATCATGACAAGGTGTTTTATGCCGAGGTCCTGATAAAGGGCGAGCTCAGGGGAAGGGGCAGCGGAAAAAGCAAAAAGGAAGCTGAACAGGCGGCGGCCGAAGCGGCATTGGAGAGCATCATAAAATGAAGGCGAGAAGATCCGTTATACCTGTATTTGTGCCACATCTTGGCTGTCCGAATGCCTGTGTTTTTTGCAATCAAAAGAGAATTTCGGGAAATGAAAAACCCTCAGAGGCATCGGATGTACACAGCTGTATAATAAAAGCAAAGGAAAAACTTTCACCGGGCACGAAGGCGGAGCTTGCGTTTTATGGGGGAAGCTTCACGGCGATACCCATGGAGCAGCAAACAGCTCTTTTGGAGGCTGCCCGGACTTATGTGGATGAGGGATTTATTTCGGAAATAAGAGTATCCACCCGGCCTGATGGGATAGATGATCAAGGACTTCGGCTACTTAAAAATTATTCTGTTAAGACCATAGAACTGGGGGCCCAGTCGATGGATGCCCAGGTGCTGAAACTCTCAGGGAGAGGTCATAGTCCGGAGGATACCCGGCAGGCTTCCAAGCTGATAAGAAAACACGGCTTCAGGTTGATTTTACAGATGATGACCGGCCTGCCCGGAGACAGCTGGGAGAAATCCATATATACCGCGAAAAAGCTTGCAGAGCTAAAGCCTGACGGGATCCGCATTTACCCAACTGTTATCCTAAAAGATACGGCTCTGTATGAAATGTGGCGGTGCGGCGTCTACAAGGAGCATAGCGTGGAGGACGCGATAAAGCTCTGCGCCGAGCTTTTTTTAATTTTTGAGTCGGAAAGAATACCCGTAATAAGGCTTGGACTAAATCCCACCGATGAGCTTTCAGGCGGTGACGCGGTTGCGGGAGCATACCATCCCGCTCTGGGAGAGCTGGTATATTCGGAAATCATGCTGCGCAGAGCCAGAGAACTGCTGAGAGAGACCGGCACAGGAAAGAGAGTACTCCTTGGGGTTCATAGCTCAAGGGTATCGGCAATGGCAGGCCATAAAAGGCGAAATATTAAAATACTCACCGAAGAATTCGCGCTTGAATCCATAAGGATTAAAAGTATTGATACCGAGCCTGGAAATATTGAACTGCTCAGCCCGAATAACATATGATAAACGGAGAAGATTATGTATCTGAAAGCACTGGAGATACAGGGCTTTAAATCGTTCCCTGAAAAAATCAGACTTTCCTTCGAAAAGGACATTACAGCTATTGTAGGTCCCAACGGAAGTGGAAAATCGAATATATCCGATGCTCTGTCCTGGGTCATGGGTGAACAGCGCACAAAGGCGCTCAGGGGCTCCAAAATGGAGGACGTTATCTTCGGCGGAGCTGAGCAGCGCAGTCAGCTGGGGTTCGCGCAGGTTTCCCTTGTTATTGACAACTCGGAGGGAAGATTTAATGTGGATTCCTCCGAGCTTATGATAACCCGCAGATACTACAGAAGCGGTGAAAGCGAGTATTTTATAAACAAAAACGCCGTACGCCTTAAGGATATAAGAGAAATATTGATGGATACCGGTCTTGGCAAGGACGGGTATGCGATAATAGGTCAGGGAAAGGTTGACGAGATACTTTCCGCCAAGAGCGAGGACAGGCGTGAGATTTTTGAAGAGGCGGCAGGTATATCCAGATACAGGTACAGGAAAGAAGAAGCTGAGAGAAAACTGGCTAAGACCGAAGAAAACCTTGTTCGTGTCAATGATAAAATTTCCGAGTTGGAGCTTCAGGTAGAGCCCCTGAGAGCCCAGTCGGAGACCGCTAAGAAATATCTGGTCTTGCGTGACCAGCTCAGGGAGTTGGAGATATCCCTGTGGATGGAGAATCTGGACAAGCTTGAAAGCCGGAATTCAAAGCTGAAGGAGGATTTTGAACAGGCGGGAGCTCAACTTGAAGAGCAAAAGCAGAAGCTGGAGCAGCATTATGAGGATGCCGCTCTCTTTTCCGAGCAAATTCGGAATGCCGATGTGGCATCTGAGAGCCTGCGCTCTGAAATCTCCGAACTTGAGACCCGAATTGCCGAATTCGAAAGTGAAAACGCCTCATTGAAGGCCGATTTACGCAACAACGAGGAAAGTATCAATAGAATGACGCAGGAACTTGAAGAGCGCCAGAGCAGGGATAAGGGTCTTGCAGAGCAGATTGACAGGAGAAAAGAGCGAATAAGGGAGATAGAAGACCGGATTTTACAGCTCAATGAGAAGTATTCCGGTCTGCGTATTGAAAATGAGAAAGCAAACGATTACGCAGGGGAGAAGGAAAGGGAAATAAACAGACTCCTTGCCGAAGCTTCTGAATTTGACAGTCTTTGTGCGGCAACTTTGGCAAGAAGTGAGGCATTAAGGAAGAGTATAACTGAGCTTGAAGAGAGAAACGATAATAACGAGTTTGAATTAAAAAAGATCCTCGGTAGAATCACAGAGGAAAAGAACATATATACGGAAAAGGAAAGTGGGCTCACCAGGCTCCGGGACGAGGAGCAATCGGTGGGGAATATGCTCAAGGGCTATGAAATAAGGGTTAAGAGCCGGGAAAAAAGAGCGGCTGATTGTGCCGAGAAAATCCGAAAGGCGCAGATGGAGCACAATGCGCTGAAATCCAGGATTTCACTGCTATCAGCCATGGAAAAGGATTATGAGGGTTTCTCAAAAGCGGTAAAGCTTGTAATGAGAGAGAGCAAAAAAGGAAATCTGAAGAACATTCGGGGAACGGTAGCGGACCTGATTAAAACAGATGACAAATATACGGTGTCTATTGAAACCGCTCTGGGTGGGTCCATGCAAAGCATAGTGGTAGACAGGGAAGAGGATGGAAAATCCGCCATTATGATGCTCAAACAGAGGGACGCAGGCCGGGCTACGTTTTTACCGGTTTCGGCGATAAAGGGCAGGGAGCTCAGCCATCAGGACATTCTGAACGAGGAGGGAGTGGAGGGCATTGCCGTAAGGCTCGTTAAATATGACGCAGAATACAGCGGCATATTCATGAGTCTCCTTGGCCGGACCCTGATAGTCGACAATTTGGACTGCGCAATAAGGCTGTCAAGGAAATATTCATCACGTTTCAGAATGGTTACTCTTGACGGTCAGGTTATCAATGCAGGCGGCTCAATGACAGGTGGAAGCGCAGCCGGAAATGTGGGTATACTATCACGTGCAAATGAAATAATACGCCTGCGGCAGAGGGAAAAGGCTCTTGAAAAGGAAATTGAAGAGCTTGTCAAAAAGCACAGAGAGGCTGAAAGAGAGCTCAATTCCGCGATTTACGAGATGGAAACAGCCCAAGGAGAATACCGCAGGCTTCAAGATGAGGTATTAAAACTCGAAGCGGAGATTTCACAAAGGAAAATTCTCATTGAATCACTGGAGAACAGCTACAGAACATATGAGCAGATAAAAATCCAGCTGGCTGGGAAGCTGAGAAATGTTGAAGGGGAGATATCTGAGGCAGAAGCGGTTATTAAAGAAAACCGGGAAAAGTCAAAAGCCCGGAGAGCCCAGGCCGAACGGATATCCCAAGGTCAGGAAGAGCTTCACAAAAAGCTGGAGGCGCTCAATGCACTGCTATCTCAGCTTAAGCAGGAAGAGGCATCTTTGAATGCCGAGAAGGAGGCAATCCTTCGGGCTATATCAGAGTGGGAGCAGTTGTTGGAGGAGTTTTCACAGGAAAGCGAGCAAAAAACAGTTGCCATTGCGGCATTAAACGAAAAGAATCAGATTATCCGCTCCCGGATTGAGGAAAATCATTCAAAAGCCATAGAGCTGAGAAATAGGACTGAAGAAAAAAAGAAAATTCTGTCTGATAAAATAAATGAGAAGCTTCAAATAGAAGCAAAGCGCTCGGCATCGGATAAGAAAGCCCAGGAGCTCAGCAGGGAAATAATGGAACTGGAGCGCGAACACTCCAGACTTGAGCAAAAAATACTGACAGCTGAGCTGGAGGAAAAACAGATTATCGACAAGCTGTGGGACACCTATGAGCTGAGTCGCTCGGCGGCACAGAGGATAAGGCTGGAGCTTGACAGCGTATCAAAGGCTCAGAAACAAGCGGCAGAGCTTAAAAGGGAGATATCCAAACTGGGCACACCAAATCTGGGCGCGATTGAAGAGTTTGAGCGTGTAAACGGAAGATATACATATCTGACCGAACAAAGGGACGATATACAGAAGGCAAAAACGGAGATTGAGAAGATAATCAGAGACGTGACCGATGAGATGAAGACTATTTTTGCCCGGGAGTTCAGTGTCATAAACGAGAGCTTCAAGGAGACCTTCACGGAGCTGTTCGGGGGCGGAAAAGCGGACCTTATTCTGGAGGATGAAAACGATATTTTAAACTGCGGAATAGAGATTATGGCTCAGCCTCCGGGAAAGACACAGAGAGCGCTTTCTCTTTTATCGGGCGGAGAGAAGGCCATTGTGGCAATAGCCATTCATTTTGCGATTTTAAAGGTACGTCCCACTCCGTTTTGCGTATTCGATGAGATAGAAACGGCTCTGGACGAAAAGAATGTGGAGCGGTTTGCGAAATATCTGAGAAAGATGTCTGAAAAAACACAATTTCTTATAATTACTCACAGGCGCGGTACAATGGAAGAGGCGGATGTACTGTATGGTGTTACCATGCAGCGCGGTGTGTCAAAGGTACTGTCAATAGACCTGGAAAAGGCTCTGGAAGAAGCAAAATAAACTATAAAAAAACTGCCGGCCCCAGACGGCCCGGTGGGGGAGAACGAAACGGAAGATAAATATGGGTGTATTTGAAAGAATAAAGCAGGGACTGGCAAAGACCAGGAAGAATTTAACAACACAGCTGAACGGAATCTTTGATTCCTTTACAGGTGCAAACGATGAGTTTTTTGACGAGCTTGAGGAAACACTTATAATGGCCGATGTGGGTGTGGAAATAGCATCCGAATCTGTGGACAGGCTCAGGGAAACAGTAAGACAAAGGGGACTCAGAGGGCCCGCAGAGCTTAAAGAAGCACTTTATGAAATTCTGATGAATATTTTCCCGGAGGAGAACAGTTCCCTGAAGCTGGACACAAAACCCTCCGTTATCCTTGTTGTGGGTGTAAACGGCGTGGGCAAGACCACCACAATCGGTAAGCTGGCTTATAAGTTTACCAAAGAGGGGAAACGGGTTTTACTGTGCGCCGGTGACACCTTCAGGGCCGCCGCCGCCGAGCAGCTGTCAATCTGGGCGGATAGAGCAAAGGCCGATATTGTAAAGCATGGCGAGGGCTCCGACCCGGGTGCCGTCATATACGATGGAATTGCAGCAGCGAAAGCCAGGGGGGCAGACATAATAATCTGCGATACGGCGGGCAGGCTTCACAACAAACAAAACCTGATGCGGGAGCTCTCAAAAATAAGCAGAATAATAGACAGGGAGCTGCCAAATACCTCCAGGGAAACACTTTTAGTAATTGACTCCACAACAGGTCAGAACGGTTTAATTCAGGCAAGGCAGTTTAATGAAATAGCGAAAATTACGGGAATTGTGCTCTCCAAGCTTGACGGGACGGCCAAAGGGGGAATCGCCTTTGCGGTGGCCAGGGAATTGAAAATACCAGTAAAGCTTGTTACCGTAGGCGAAAAAATTGAGGATCTGCTGGAGTTTGACGGGGATGCGTTTGTGAAGGCATTACTCGATTAAAGAAAAAAATATACAAATGCCGCTGCGCGGCAATGAGGTTCTATATGAGATTTGTGTTGGCCGGTAATAATGAAAAAAAGCTGAAGGAAATGAGGCAGATACTTTCAAAGGTCAATATTGACGTAATCTCCATGAAGGAAGCAGGGGTATCCACAGATCCGGAAGAGACGGGAAGCACCTTTGAAGACAATGCCCTTATAAAGGCCCAAGGGGTGATGAAGCTCTGCGGACTTCCTGCAATTGCCGATGATTCTGGTCTTGTGGTTGAGGCGCTGGGAGGCGAGCCGGGTATATATTCGGCTCGGTACGGCGCTCCGGACTGTAAAAGCGATGAGGACAGGATCAGACTTCTTTTATCCAAAATGTCAAACTTGGAACAACGAAACGCGAAATTCGTCTCAAGTATAGTATGTGTTTTCCCAAATGGAGATAAGCTGACGGCATATGGTGAATGCAAGGGTAAAATCAGCTATAGTCCGTCAGGGTCAGGGGGCTTTGGATATGACCCCGTATTCTACCTGCCCGAATACGGCAAGACCATGGCCCAGCTTGACCCGCAGCTTAAAAACCGGATATCCCACAGAGCCAAAGCTATAGAGGCTTTAAAAGACAAGCTGATTTATTATCTGCAGGACCGTGCAAAACTAGATTAGAAGCACAAGCTATGGAAGGAATGGTTTTTATGCTAACCAGCAAACAAAGAGCCCGGCTGAGGGCCCTTGCCAACAGAGAAGATACAATAGTTCATATAGGTAAAGGCGGTATAACCGAAAATATCATCAAGCAGGCTGAAGATGCTTTGAGGGCCCGGGAGCTGATAAAGTGCAGGGTGTTGGAGAACTCAATGCTGACCTCCAGGGAAGCTTGCGACAGGATGGCGGAGCTTACACATTCTGAGGCTGTCCAGGTCATCGGAACCAGGTTCGTCCTGTATAAGAAAAACCCTGAAATCAACGGAATTGTTCTGGATTAATGATGAAAATCGGAATTTTTGGTGGCACCTTTAACCCGCCCCACAGAGGACATATTAATTCTGCAAAACAGACGCAGTGCCAATTAGGTCTTGATAAGCTCCTGGTGATACCCACCGCCATGCCGCCACATAAGGAGCTCCCCGAGCATTCCCCCACACCTGAAATGAGGCTGGAGATGGCCCGGCTGGCATTCGAAGGTATCAAAAACGCCGCTGTCAGCGATATGGAAATAAAGCGGGGCGGGAAAAGCTATACAAAGGACACACTTTTGGAGCTCAAAGCCTTGTATAAAGATGCGGAGATATGGCTGATTATGGGCGAGGACATGTTTCTGAGCATTGAAAGCTGGTATGGAGCCGAATGGATATTGGCAAATACCGGTCTTGCGGTTTTTGCCCGTGATGTGAAATCCGTTCCGGTATCCCATTCGGAGAAGCTGAAGAGCTTATACGGGACAACTGTTGAGTTGATTTCCACAGAGCCTGTTAATATTTCCTCAACCTCCCTCAGATCTTTTCTTAAAAAAAGAAAAGGCAGAGAATACCTGAGTGAAGAGGTGTACACCTATATAATAAAAAACAGGCTATACGGAGCCGCCCCCGACTTTGACTGGCTGCGGGAAAAGTCCAGGAGAATGTATAGGCAGGCTGTGGATAGAAGGCCCCATTTGGAGGGCATTGAGCAGGAGGCCGTAAGACTGGCAAGGAGATGGGGCTGCAACCAAGAGGAAGCAAGAACGGCCGCAATTTTGCATGACATAACAAAGAGTCTGGACACAAATGAGCAGTTGAAAATATGTGAAAAATATGGTACTATAATCGATGTTGCCGAAAAAAGGATGCCAAAGCTTCTTCATGCCATATCCGGAGCTCTCGTTGCTTACCATGAGTTCGGCGTATCCGATGAAGTTTATAATGCAATTCGCTGGCATACCACAGGCAGAGAGAACATGTCTCTGCTTGAAAAAATAATATACCTGGCCGACTACATAGAGCCGAGCAGGGAATTTGACGGGCTTGAAAGGCTCAGAAGCCTGGCCTATACGGATATTGACGGAGCATTGAAACTGGGGCTCGAAATGAGCCTGAGGGATATGAAGAGACGGGGCGTAACCGCGCATCAAAGAACACGGAATGCGCTGGATTATCTCGTTTCAAAAGAGGGATAGACTTATGAAACTATTTGGTAATTCAGGTAAAAACAGAAGGAAGAAAGCCAGGAATAAAGCAGAAAAGGCTCACAGTCCGGTAACCTCTGAGCAGGCAGAGCCTGTTGAGCCCGGAGAGATAAAGAGGACTCCGGAAGAAAAAAAGAAAATCGAAGAGATGATTCAGCAATACCAAAAGAAGAAAATGAAAAGACGCATAATAATTCTCGGTGTTTTCATTGTTATTATGCTGTCTTTTGTAATATTTCTAAGCTCTATGTTTGAAGCTCCCGAGCAAAAACAGCAGGACTTTGTTCCCAATACCCCTCAGGGCACCGAAGATATAGACCCGTCTCCCCAGGTTACGGATTCATATAGAAAAGAGGGATTTTATACATTTGCTGTAGTGGGCAAGGACCAGGGAAACGGCAATACGGACACTATGATTGTGGGTGCATATGACGCTGAAAACAAAAAGCTCAATATCCTCAACATACCTCGTGATACCATGGTCAATGTCCCGTGGAGCGTAAAAAAGGTAAACACCATTATGGCCTTCAGCTCCGAGCCAATAGAGGGACTCAAGTCCGGACTGAAGGACTTGCTGGGCTATACCGTGGACAACTATATAGTTGTTGATCTGGATGCGTTTGTGACCCTGGTTGACACAATAGGCGGAGTATGGTTTGACGTTCCGGTTGATATGGACTACGAAGATCCCAAGCAGGACTTATATATACACATCCCAAAGGGCTACAAGCATCTCAACGGCGAGGAAGCGATGAAGGTGATTCGCTACAGGGGATATCCCGGTGCCGACATAGAGCGTATATCAACCCAGCAGAGCTTTATGAAGGCAGTGGCAAGTCAGATGCTGCAGATTGAAAACATCACTAAAATAGACGATTTTGCAGCCATCTTCTCCGAATATGTAGATACGGATCTGGCTTTAAAGAACATTGCCTGGTATGGTCGGGAATTATGGGGCTTAAAGGAGGAGGACATAACCTTCTATACCATGCCCGAATTCTATAATGATTCCGTAAAAGGGCTTTCCTATTGCACGATTATGGTTGACGAGTGGCTAAAGCTGCTCAATGAATGCTTCAATCCTTTCAATGAGAGGATTACGGCAAACCATCTTAATATACTGACCAGAGATGAAAACGGAAACCTCTATGCCACAACGGGCACCATAGAGGGAGGGATTGACTCATTTTATGACAATACAAAGAACTCCAAAAATGATCCGGAGCCTGATATAACACCGTCCACCAACTCAGAAGCTCCGGTGCAATCTGAACCACCTGTTGAGGAAACGCCCCCCACTGTGGAGACGCCCTCCATTGAGGATACACCTCCCATCGAGGAGACACCTCCCAATGACGAGACACCTCCCAATGACGAGACACCTCCTATCGAGGAGACGCCTCCCGTCGAGACAGAATTCGATTATACAGAGCAGTTCGCCGAAACCGGCTGATCAAATATATTACATCAGGGAAAAAGTAATGAGGCATATAATACAGGAAGATGAGCCTGGGCGTTCAATCGAGGAGCAGAGGCGAATTAACAGGATGATTGAACGCTACCAAAGAAGAAAAAGAAAAAGGCGAATAGCAGCAGGAGTTTTGTTTCTTTTGATAATTACGCCGATTATATTATACAAATCCTGTGTAAGGCCTCCCAGGATAGACAGGGACATGCCGGCAGGGCCTTATGTGCCCGGAGATAACGGAGTGGCGGAAAACACCCCTCCTGTCCCGCAGACAGTGGCGCGAAAAGATGAGTTTTATACCTTCGCGATTGTAGGTAAGGATAACGGGAACGGGAACACCGATACAATGCTTATCGGAGCCTTTGATAATTCAAATAAAAAGTTAAATATAATCAGCATACCGAGAGATACCCTTGTCAACGTACCCTGGAGCACAAAAAAAGCCAATACCTTCATGTCCGGCAATGATGAGATTAAGGGCCTGAAAGAGGGGCTGAGGGATTTAACCGGCTTTACTGTAGACAGCTACTTTGTGGTGGATATGGAGGCTTTTGTTGCCATAGTGGATGCCCTGGACGGTGTGGATTTTGAAGTTCCCATTGATATGAATTATGAGGACCCCGTACAGGATTTGTATATCCACATACCCGCAGGATATCAGCATCTGGACGGAGAGCATGCTCTCCAGGTTGTGAGATTTCGGTCGGGTTACCCACTGCAGGATATAGACAGAATTAAAACACAGCAGTCATTTATTAAAGCCATAATAAAAAAATGCCTGAATACAGGCAATCTATTTAAGCTCACAGAATTTGTTGATATTTTTACCAGGTATGTAAAGACAGACTTGGATGCGGGAACTATAATATGGTATATCCGGCAGTGCATGAATCTGGAGGAAGAGAATATCTCCTTTTTGACGCTGCCGACCAAATATGATGAATATATTAACGGCACCTCCTATTGCGTTATAAAGCTGGAGGAATGGCTGGACAGTATAAATTCATATCTAAATCCGTATATGGAAGAGATAACTGCCGATAATGTAAATATTATAACAAGAGATTCGGATGGCAACCTATATTCCACATCGGGAGAAATTCTTGGAGATATCGCATAAACCTCATTGCCGATAAATTTATTCTCCTAAATGTATGCGGTGTAAAATTAATTCAGGAAAGGAAACCCATATGCTGACGCCAAAACAAATAATGGAGGTACTTGTAAAAGTCCTCGACAGTAAAAAGGCCAGGGACATCTGCGTTCTTAAAACCGATGAAATAACGATACTGGCCGATTATTTCATAATATGTACCGCAAACTCCACCACCCATATAAAAACACTCGCCGATGAAGCGTCAAAGTCTATGGCTGAAAAGGATGAGCCGCCTCTGAGAACAGAGGGGGTTCGCAGTGGTGGATGGGTTCTGATAGATTTCGCTTCCGTTGTTCTTCATATATTTCTCGATGAAACGCGGAAGTTTTATGACTTGGAAAGGTTGTGGAGCGATGCTGCCAGAGTTGATATTTCTGAGCTTATTCAATCTGAGCCCGATACAAAGGCATGACGGACAGTGTTTGACGGACAAGTAAATTGCGGCGCGGGCCCCGGCCGCGTCGCTTTTTCAGACAAATGTGACCTGACTGTGAGCTTACTCATGTTTCTATAGGTGCTGCCGTATTACGGCAGAATGGAGGATCATATGAAATACGATTTTAACAGGATAGAAAAGAAATGGCAGGATATATGGCGTGAAAAAAAGTGTTTTCGTGCACTTGAAGGAAGCGATAAACCTAAGCTCTATACCCTCATAGAGTTTCCATATCCTTCGGGAAACGGGCTGCATGTGGGACACGCCCGCCCCTATACCGCAATGGACATTGTGTCGAGAAAAAAGAGGATGCAGGGCTATAATGTCCTGTTTCCCATGGGCTGGGACGCTTTCGGACTGCCCACCGAAAACTATGCCATTGCCAACAAAGTCCATCCCGCCAAGGTTACTTCCGCAAACATCGAAAACTTTCGCCGTCAGATACAATCCCTGGGATACAGCTTTGACTGGGACAGGGAAGTTTGTACTACGGACCCCAAATACTACAAATGGACCCAGTGGATATTCCTGCAGCTTTTCAAAAAAGGGCTGGCCTATAAAGCCACAATGCCGGTAAACTGGTGCACATCCTGCAAATGTGTTCTGGCCAATGAAGAGGTTATTGACAATTCCTGCGAGCGCTGTGGGAGTTCCGTTGTGCGCAAGGAAAAAAGCCAATGGATGCTCAGGATTACCCAGTATGCGGAAAGGCTGATAAATGACCTGGACGAGGTTGATTATCTGGAGAGGATAAAAACACAGCAAATAAACTGGATTGGCCGCTCCACAGGAGCAGAGGTGGACTTTAACACCACATTGGACGATAAAATTAAAGTATTCACCACAAGACCGGATACCCTTTTCGGAGCCACATATATGGTAATGTCCCCGGAGCATGAGCTGATAACAAAATGGTCGGCCCATATTGAAAATATGGATGAGGTCAATGCTTACCGGAGGCAGGCTGCCGGGAAATCAGAGCTGGAAAGAACAGAGCTGAATAAGGAAAAAACCGGAGTGGAGATCCGGGGAATAAAAGCAATAAATCCCGTTAATAACAACCTCATACCTATCTTCATATCAGACTACGTTTTGGCTACCTATGGAACGGGAGCCATTATGGCCGTGCCCGGCCATGACCAGAGAGACTGGGAATTCGCCAAGAAATTCGGCCTTCCCATTGTGGAGGTAGTCGAGGGCGGAAATGTACAGGAGGCTGCCTACACCGATGTGGAAACCGGTATTATGGTCAATTCCGAGTTTTTAAACGGGCTTGAAGTGGATGAGGCAAAGGAAAAAATAATTAAATGGCTGGAGGAAAAAAGCCTGGGCGCACGGAAGATAAACTATAAGCTCCGTGACTGGGTGTTTTCCCGACAGCGTTATTGGGGAGAGCCTATTCCTATAATTATCTGCGATAAATGCGGCTATGTGCCCGTAGACGAGAGGGAGCTTCCTCTGATATTGCCCGAGGTGGAATCCTATGAAACAACCGATACCGGGGAATCGCCCCTCTCCAAGATAACCGACTGGGTGAAAACGACCTGTCCCAAATGCGGCGGCCCGGCTGAAAGGGAAACCGACACAATGCCCCAATGGGCTGGCTCGTGCTGGTATTATCTCAGATATATGGATCCCCATAACGACAAGGAGCTTGCCTCCAGGGAGGCCATAGATTACTGGCATCAGGTGGACTGGTACAACGGCGGGATGGAGCATACAACCCTGCACCTCCTCTACTCCAGATTTTGGCACAAATTCCTCTATGACATTGGGATAGTCCCCACCAAAGAGCCCTATGCGAAAAGAACAAGCCAAGGAATGATACTGGGCGAGGACGGACAAAAAATGTCCAAGTCAAGGGGGAATGTAGTCAACCCTACGGATGTGGTCAATAGCTACGGCGCTGACACAATGCGTCTTTACATCATGTTCATAGGCGACTTTGAAAAAGCCGCTCCCTGGTCCTCAAATGCGGTAAAAGGCTGCAAGCGGTTTCTTGACAGAGTGTGGAATCTTGCCGTAAAAAACAAGGATAATAATGAAGGCTACTCGCCGAAAAATGAAGCCTCCATACACAGGACAATAAAAAAAGTCGGCGAAGACATTGACGAGATGAAGTTCAATACGGCAATTGCCGCAATGATGGCCCTTGTCAATGAATACTATGAAAACGGAGCCAGCAGAGGAGATTTAAAGGCCCTGCTTCTGATGCTCTCGCCCTTTGCACCCCACATAGCGGACGAGATATGGGAAAGGCTCGGTTTTCAGGGAATGGCTTCAATGCAACCCTGGCCGAAGTATGACGAGGAAAAACTAGTGGATGCGGAAAAAACCATTGCTGTGCAGGTAAACGGGAAACTGAAAACGACGATTGTTGTGCCTGTTGACAGTGAGGATTCTGCTGTAGTGCAGGCCGCTGTGGAGGATGAAAAGATAAAAAGAATTTTGCAGGGAATGGATTTGGTAAAGTCAATTGTGGTCAGGAATAAGCTTGTAAACCTGGTGCTGAAGCCAAAAAAACTTGACAAGTAAAGGTCCCATAGGTATAATACGAGTGTTAAAGTCGGTAACAGGCCCTTAAACACTCCTTGGAGTGGATTGGAGGGAGGGAAAGCAGATGGCAGAAATTAGAGTTAAGGAAAATGAGTCTCTGGATAGCGCTTTAAAGCGTTTCAAGCGTAGCTGCGCAAAGGCCGGAGTTCTTTCTGACCTCAGAAAGAGAGAGTATTATCAGAGTCCTAGCGTAAAGCGCCGTAAAAAATCGGAAGCTGCGCGAAAAAATAAGAATAAGAGACATCGATAAGAGTTTTAAATCCGGATTGTTCCAATCCGGATTTTTTACATAATATTTAATAGGATGTATGATGCCCCAGCTTTATTCAGATGAGTAAAAACCATTATTATAATGCTGAACAAAAGCTCAGCGCCGTTTCGATTATCGTGCTGTTTACTTCTGGATAAAATAAGATTGCTTTTTCTATCCCGAGCTTTTGAGCCAGCTCGATTTTTTTGTATACACTGTAACTGTCGTCATACAGAACGAAGTGCAGACCCTGACGACTTTTATATGTAAAGTAGTGGCAGCACAGCTCTTCTGAAAACTGGGGCTTTGCCCCGGTGTATTCAATAAGCTCATTAATCCTTTTATGAGTTATTCTCTGGCCGTGCCCTGTATGGGCCGGAAGCAGGAAGTCATGACTCAATATCTCCAAATCAAGGATAATATTTCCGCGGCTGTATTTTTGGGCACAGTCCTTCAGCCTTTGGAGCAATGTGCCACCGGTAACGGCGGTGGTCAATATCACCTTACACTCATTTACGAAGCCTGCTGCCCATTCAGACACATAAAAGGCAAGTCTATGGCGCTTCAGCTCCGTATTCAGGGCGGACAGCAAGTTGCCTGCAAAGGGACAGGGAGGCTCAAAATCAGCTATAACACCGGAATAGGAACGGTTTGCGCATTCCGACAGAATATGCCGTTTAAGTCTTTCCGTGTCCCTGGTTTCTGAGGCCTTCATATTCGTTATCAGCATCAGCCCGCGTCGTAGAGCGTCCGGGAGCTTTGCCCGGTAGAGATATGCTCCGCAGGTCTTATAGGCCATATGGGCAAGGGGAATGCCCCATAGAAGCGCATTCTTGCAGTTCTCGGGTGGGGTGGCCAATATGAGCTCAAAGGACATGGGGGGAACCTCCTTAAAGGTTGACGCTGCACCGCGGATCTGCCTGCAGGGGACAGCTCCCTCTTTGATTACCGATGATTTTTATTATTACAGCATTAAGCTTTGAAGCCTTCCTCTGCAGACTACTGTCTGCTTAAAACAGCCAACTCCACTGCAGCTGGCGGCTATCAGCATAAGATAATAGACAGAAAACAGGAAAAATTAAATTGAAAGAAGAACAATGGACAATGATGGGCAATAGTGCTATACTTTCATCAATAGCCTCAGGATATAATTTCTTGCTGTCGGCATATACATCTGACACAGACTATGCATCAGACGGAATATAATATTTGCGTCTTACTTATTCATAAATCGAGTGGAGATGAGTGATGGGATTTTCTTTAGTACCTGATATACGCGTAGATTCTATTTTTGAAATCACACCTGAAATGCTGGCTTCAAGAGGCATCAGTCTGCTTCTCCTAGATCTGGACAATACCCTGGCACCCTATTCCAAAAATCCTCCGTCAAAGGAACTTTTTTTGTGGAGGGAGAGAATGGAATCGGCGGGGATTACCCTGTTTATAGTATCCAATACAAAAACACAGCGAGCTGAAATCTTTGCCCGAAGCTTTGGTGTCCCTTATATAGACGGGGCGAAAAAGCCATCGCCAAGGGGCATAATAAAAGCGATTGAAGGCTGCGGAAAGAAAGCTTCTGAGACCGCGTTGGCAGGGGATCAGATTTTTACGGATGTCCTTGGAGCAAATATCAGCGGCATCACATCGATTATAGTAAAACCTATAAAGTTTATAAATCCTTTGATTGCTCTGAGATATTATATAGAAATACCCTTCAGGCTTATGAGGAAAAAGGAGCTGACCAATGAGTAATATTGAAAAAATAAAAAATGCCATTGCCGCCAGGGATATTGACGCAATGCTCATTACCGGCGGAGTTAACAGGCGCTATGCAACCGGTTTTCCGTCTTCGGCCGGAGTTGCCCTAGTTGCCCGGGACGCCTCATATTTTTTTACGGATTCCAGGTATATTGAAGCCGCGAAAAAAGCAATAAAAGGCATGCAGGTTGAGATTGCCGATTTGAAAACTAAATATACTGACAGAATAAACAGTGTTATAGAAAAGCATGGTATAAAAACGCTGGGAGTCGAGGAGGAGGTGCTGAGCCACCGGGATTTTATAAAATATGAAGACAAGCTCAATGCCTCACTGGTTCCCGCTCAAAGCGTTTTAAATGACCTTAGGGTTGCTAAGGATGAAGCTGAAATAGATAAGCTCATAAAGGCCCAAAGGCTTGCTGAAAAGGCCTTTGAGAGTGTGCTCAAGCTCATAAAGCCGGGTATAACTGAAAAAGAAATTGCCGCAGAGCTCATCTACAGCATGCTAAGGCTTGGCGCGGATAATGTCTCCTTTGATCCTATAGTTGTCGCAGGTGAAAAAACAAGCCTTCCCCACGGAGTGCCCGGAAACGAGAAAATTCGTGAAGGGAGCTTTATTACCATAGATTTTGGCTGCAGGCTGGACGGGTATTGCTCAGATATGACGAGAACCGTGGCTGTGGGCAAAATAACAGATGAGATGAAAAAGGTATATGATATTGTTCTTCAGGCGCAGATGCGCGGGATTGAAGCGGCCAGGGCAGGGGTTACAGGAGCCGATGTGGACGCTGCGGCCAGAGATGTTATCCACAAGGCCGGTTACGGTGAGTTTTTTGGCCACGGTTTTGGCCACGGCCTCGGATTGGAAATACATGAGGCACCCACGGCTTCGCCGTCTGGGAAAACCGAGCTACCCGAGGGCTCTGTTATTTCCGCCGAACCGGGAATATACATCCCCGGGAAGTTCGGAGTCCGGATTGAGGATGTGATAGTTATAAGGAAAAACGGAAGCGAAAACATAACAAAAACTACGAAGGAATTGATAATCCTTTAAATATATATCAATCTTTATTGATTCTTCTTGCAATGAACAGGAAAATATTATAAAATTTTTGCGCAGACTATATGCTGCAACATCTGATTATATATTTAGTTTAAATACAAATAATAGTACGAGGGGGACTCTTTATGATATCAGCCGGAGATTTTAGAAACGGTATAACCTTTGAAATGGACGGAAATGTTATGCAGGTCCTGGAATTTCAGCATGTGAAGCCGGGAAAGGGAGCCGCATTCGTCCGCGCCAAGATAAAAAATATCATTACCGGAGTAGTCACGGAAACAACCTTTAGCCCTACGGACAAATTCGAAAGCGCTTATGTTGAAAGAAAAGACATGGAGTACAGCTACAATGACGGCAACCTATACTACTTTATGGATATGGAAACATATGATTTAATACCCATTGACGGCAGTATGCTGGGCGATAGCTTTAAATTTGTCAAGGAAAATACAGCGTGCAAGGTTATGTCTTATAAAGGCAATGTATTTGGCGTGGAGCCGCCGAATTTTGTGGAGCTTGAAGTTACGGAGACTGAACCGGGATTTAAAGGAGATACGGCAACAAACGTCATGAAGCCGGCTACTCTTGAAACGGGCGCGGAAGTAAAGGTCCCTCTATTTATAAGTATTGGCGACCGTATAAAAATAGACACCAGATCCGGTGAATATCTGGAGCGGGTAAAAGACTGAGTCATTTTAACTCAGCCCCTACAGGATTTTCTGTTTATGAAACACAGCTGTGGGCAATATTATTTAATATAATGCAATAAATACGGCCTGCCGTTTGCCGGATAAACGGCAACCGCATTTGTCGCCAATTTAGCGGCAGCGGTTTATGGAGCTAAAATGACAATATCTGAAAAAGTTGCATATCTAAAAGGCCTGTGCGAGGGAATGAAGCTTGATACGGAAAATAATGAAGGCAAGCTCATATCGGCTGTAATTGATATTCTCAGTGACATGGCTGAGGAGATTGACGAGCTCAATGAAGTTACAATTGATTTGACTGAGGAGCTGGAGGACATCTATGACGCCCAGGCCCTGCTGGAGGACGTAGTTTTCCAGGAAAACGACTATGATGATGACGATGAGGAAGAGGATTGTTGCTGCTGCTATGACGATGATGATGAGGAGCCCCTGTTCTTTGAAGTCAGATGCCCGTCATGTTCAAACGAGATAACCATTGATGAGGATGTTTTGGAGCTGGGCAGCATTTCCTGTCCGAATTGCGGAGAAAAGCTGGAATTCGATCTGGACTTTGATGATGACGAGGACGAGGAAGAGGACGAGGTTTAATTAATTTCATAGACGCATAAGGGCTTGCAGTCAAGCTGCAAGCCCTTTATCGTAAGATCTTTTAATACTTGTTTTCAAGTCTCAGGGTGACCTTTGGATTTATGTATCTTTCTTTACCCTTGGTGTCCTGTCCGTGCTCGATTGCCCGACTGGGGCAGTTGTGAAGGCAGGCAAGGCACATTGTGCACCGGCCCTCCCAAACCGGATGTCCCTCGTTATCTCCGGTTATGCAGGACATGGGGCACAATTTTTGGCACAGGCCGCAGGATGTACAGGCCTCGGTATAATAGAGCTTACTGGTACCCTTTGAAGTGCTGATTTCGGCAATGGGCATAAAAAGGTCTCTGGGTTGGTTGGTGTCGATTTTGCCTTGAGACTTGCTTTTGATGGCTTCGATAATCTCCTCGAGCCTGCTGTCGGCGGCAGACAGTATTTTGTCCAGGGTCTGTTTGGGAGGGAGACTCGACCAGATAATGAAGTTATCAGGCATTACCAGGTCGAAACTGCCGTTGAAGCCTATTGACTTTCCTTGCAGCATGGCGGCCAGGGCAGCACATTCACCCCCGGAGCTCTCCCCGCAGGTAAACACTCCATAGACTTTTTGATTGCCATAACCTTTCAAAACCATGCTTTCAATAAATTCTCCCACAGCTCCGGGCAGAGTCCAGGCAAAGGTGGGAACTACGAAAACCAAATACTCGTCCCCCGAAATGTCATACTCAAAACGCCTGTCCCTCAGTGCTGCTCCAATGGATATTGTTCTGTCTTTCAATTCTCCGGCAATCCTGTCGGCTGCATACTGGGAATTGCCTGTAGCGGAAAAATAGAATACCATTTTTAGCCTCCTGCATATTTAAGATTTTCAAGTGTCTGCCAAGCTCTTAACAGTATTTTATTCTATTCATTGAGTATTACCTTAAAAAAATAGTACCAAAAACTCCTGACAGCAGAACCAAAATAACCGGGCTTGCCTTTTTATATATCAGTAAAAAGGAGACAACTGCGGCAATGGCCAGAACAGGTATATCAATCGAAGCCGGTACAGCGCCGGGAAACAGGGAGGCAGAGCCGATGGAAACAAGACCGGATAAAACAAGGGCTAATACTATGGGCTTAATTCCCGCTAAGATTGAGAGGATAATAGGGCTGCTGCGGTAAGCAAAAAACCATTTTGAGACAAGCAGGCAGATAACGAAAGAGGGCAGTACAACTCCCAGAGTCGCTATCAGGGCACCGGGAATCCCGAAAAGCTGCATACCTGAAAAGGTGGCGCAATTAACTGCAAAGGGGCCTGGTGTCATTTGGGAGATAGCCACCATATCAATTGCCTGCTCAAGAGACATGAGCCCTCTTGATACCAGCTCTTGCTGTATAAGCGGAATCATTGCCATTCCGCCGCCGATTGTAAAAAAGCCGATTTTTGCAAATATAAAAAATAGTTGGATAAGCTCAGTCATTTATACTATTCCATTTCTTTAGTACCAGATAATAGAGTACAAAACCTGCTGCCGCGCCGCCTATAATCAGAAAAACCACATTCAGGGAAGGGAATATGAAGATGAGTGCAGCCGCAATAATAAAAAAAATGACTGCGTATTTATCGGCAAGGTTCTTTCTATAGAGTTTATGAAGAGTCGAAATAAAAAGCGCGATAACCGCGCCGCTGACTCCGCGCAAAAACCCACGTACATACGGACTGTCTACAAAGAAATTGTAAAAGACTGTTACCAGGCACAGTACAATCACAGATGGCAGGATTGCACCGATACCGGCCAGGATTGCCGCCGAATTTCCTCCAATGCGGTAAGCCACCATAACTGATGAATTGACTGCGATAACTCCTGGCAGCGACTGAGCTACAGCGGTAATATCGCTGATCTCCTCAGAGGAAACAAGTTCATTTTTCTCGGAAAACTCAGAATGAATGACAGATATCATCGCCAGTCCGCCGCCAAAGGTTACAAGACCCATTTTAAAAGTAGACCAGAATATTTTTAGCAAAAGCTTTATTCCGGCACTATTTATATTTTTCATTTTTTTGTCCATAAAACACCGCTTTGCTGGCTTATTTTCTGTACGGATATTGCCAGTTTAATCGTTAAAAATGCTTTAATATTAGAAAAATTATAACATAGGAAGTATATGTTTGCAATAAATCATAAAACATAAACCTTGGCGTTGACAAACACTCAAAGCTGTGCTAATATGAATTTCGCCTGAAAAAATACGGAGAGATGTCCGAGTGGTTTAAGGAGCTGGTCTTGAAAACCAGTGACCGGGCAACCGGCCGGGGGTTCGAATCCCTCTCTCTCCGCCAGAACAATAATCCTGTCGAATTTCGTCGGCAGGGTTATTTTTTATTTCTTTTTATTTCTTATTTAATATCCCAATTAATGCCTGTTCTCAGTTAAAGGAAATTGGGGCGTATGACCGAAAAATACATTCAGGCAGTCAATCAATATATCTAAAACAGGGAAAAAATGTTTTGGATTGTTGAAATCAGAAAGCTATACTCCGTGGTTAAAATTACCCTGTTAAATTAGAATGTATAATTAATGGGTTTAGTAAAAACCTTACACATAATATCATACAAATATTGTTAAAAAAGCATGCTCTTCACGGTTTTTTGTTACTTGTTTTTGCTATTTCGGACATTGCTCGGAATACTAATATATGTTACTATTAACGGGGTTTAATAGTAACATATATTAAAATAATAGCAGGTTGTATGCAAAACATGTAACAAAAAACTTAAAAAGTTGCAGATTCATATAAAAAAAGATATAAACTATTCTTAATATGAAACGATATTAATAGTATGAAAGAGGGTGAATAGGGTGTCTATCAAGCATGCAATTATGAGCTGCCTTTATAAAAAGCCTTTTTCAGGATATGACCTGTCTAAAATGTTTGACGGAACAGGTAATTTTTACTGGGCTGCAACACATACACAGATATACAGAACACTATCGGAGCTAGACAGCAACGGTATGATTAAGAGCCAAACGATTGAACAGGAACAAAGCCCTAATAAAAAGATTTATTTCCTTACGAAAGAGGGCCAAACAGAGCTGTTCAAGTGGCTTAATACTGAAATGGAGGTCGAGCCGATCCGGGATAAATTCCAGCTGCAATTTTCCTTTCAGTATTATCTGAGCGATCAGGAAATAATCAATAATATGGAAACCAGAATAAAAAAACTGGAGGACAGGTTAAGCAGCCTGAGAAGCAGTGGATATTATAAGGATTTGAAAAACGTCAGCAGCGAAAAGGAACGCCTTCTTAAGTATCTGTCCCTGGAATACGGTGTCGGTATATATGAATATGAGCTTCAGTGGCTGAAAAAGGGTCTGAGCAGATTTAAGGAATTGGTTGAAAACAGCGCGCCAAAGGAAGTCGAAAAACCAATATTCTGATAATATCCAAAGAAGCATACTATGATCGTTGTTTCATAGTGTGCTTCCTTGGAGTTGTTAAATCATAATATGTATGAATTATAAGCCTTCCACGGTACGCATGGCCTTTATTGTCATATCGATAAGATAATCCAGCTCCCAGCCAAGCATATCTGCGCCCTTTTGAATAATCTCACGGGAGCAGCCCGCTGCGAAGCTGGGGGTTTTAAACTTTTTCTTAACGGACTTTATTTCAATATCAGAAACGCTTTTCGAAGGGCGTACAAGAGCAGCAGCTCCTATAAGACCTGTGAGCTCGTCTGTGGCATACAGCACCTTTTCCATTGTATGTTCAGGTTTGATATCTGTGGTGAACCCATATCCGTGGCTACAGACTGCGCGAATAAATCTCTCATCAAAGCCGTTTTCACGTAGAATCTCCTGCTGCTTTATACAGTGCTCATCGGGGAACATTTCATAATCAAGATCATGCAGCAGACCCGCCAGCCCCCAAAAATCTCTCTCATCACCGAAACCAAGTTCATCGGCAAAATATATCATAACCTTTTCCAAAATGTAAGCATGCCTGAGGTGAAAATCCTCTTTATTATACTTGTGTAATAAATCAAGAGCATACTGTCGGGATATATTAGACATATAAACCATCCTTTTTACAAAAGTTTTATATATAAATGACTAACTTACGCCACCAAACCAGTTCCAGACATGCCAGAAAGGCTTGAAACCGGCAACCATAAACATCAGAAACAAGGCGAGAATAAAGGATCCTGTAAACAAACCGAAGGTCGCCAGAGCTACGCGACTGCAGCCCCGCTTTAGTCTGTCGCTGATAGCAGGTTTCCTGGGCAAGGAAATTGTGGCGGGTTTAAAAACACTCCTATGCCATTGCCGGTACATTCTGATAAAATGAACAGTGTAGCAATAGAAGCATATCACTCCCACCGAGGATAAAACAGCCAGAGCCAAAAAGGATACTCCCAGTACGGAATTGCAGGGGAAGGGAATATATAAAAAGGATATTTTAATCTCAAAAATCAGGGTAAACCCGAGAGCAAGGCACGCAAGGGAGAACGCTGCTATACAGGCCAGCCAGGCAAAGAGGAGTATAATGAACATAAAAACAAAAACATCGGCAAAGAACACACCAATTCCAAAAAGGAATTTTGACATACCGCGGGGCGCGTCTCCGCCTGTATGTGCAGGAGCTTTAAACTGGGCGGCGATAGCCTCCGGACTTCCGAGCCTGGCAGATATCTCCTCTTCGGAGCAACCTTCGGCAAGCTTTTGTCGGAAATGCTCTTCATAATCGGCAATTATATCCTCGTAATCGGGAATGGAGTTTGCCTTCAGATGAATTTTGAGCTGATGAAGGTACGTTTCTTTATTCATTGAAATCCTCCTCGGCCAATATATCATTTACAGCCGCCACAAAGGTTTGCCATTCAGCTTTTGCTTTTTGATATTCATCTCTGCCCAGAGAAGTCATGGTGTAATATTTTCTGGGCGGACCGCCGCTTTCCTCAGACAGATATGTGGTGACCAGCCCCTCACTTTTCAGCTTCCGTAAAATCGGATAGACGGTACCGTCTGCTATATCTATCCTTTTTGACAGAAACTCGGAAACATCGTAGCCGTATCTGTCGCCCCTGTTTAGCAGGGACAGGACACAAAGCTCCAGAACACCTTTTTTATATTGAGTATTCATCTTGCCTCCGTTCATAAACTGCACAGACCCAAATGTTAAAAAGAAAATATGTCCCCAGCATCACTATTGATAATAATACAGTAGTTTCTCTGTGTCAATAGTTCGGCCTGCGGATGGACCATAATGTTTCGGATATTATGGAATGTATTCAGCAACAATGGCATAATCTTTTAATACAGTTCAATGAAAAATTAAAAAGCACAAAAAAGAGTTGCCTTTCAGTGCTGAGAATGATATTATAATTTTGATTAAAAAATCAGAAAGAGGGACACAGTTGGACGAACCTCCCTTACCTAATACTAGAATTATAAATTTTCAATTTATAAACAGCAAAGCGCAGCAGAGCCAGGAAGGCTTATGCTGATGTTTTGCTGTTATTTTTTCTGACAATTGGAGGAGATAAGCGCAGATGGAAAGCGACAGTATAGGTAAAATATTTTTGCTGGCATTGTTTATACTATTCTCAGCATTTTTCTCAGCAACGGAAACGGCTTTTTCAGCCCTCAACAGGATCAGGATAAAAAGCCAGGCAAGTGACGGAAATAAAAGATCCCGGCTTATTATGAAGCTTTCGGATAACTACGACAAACTGATATCCACAATCCTGATAGGCAACAATATTTGCAACATATCGGCAACCTCCCTGGCAACCGATCTGCTCATAAGAAATTTTGGTAACATGGGGGTTACGATTTCAACCGTATCCATGACGGTTATAATTCTCATCTTCGGTGAAATATCCCCAAAGAGCATGGCAAAGGATTCACCGGAGGGATTTGCCCACTTTTCCGCACCGATAATAAACCTGTTTTACTATATTTTATACCCCATAAATTTCCTTTTTTCGATGTGGAAAAAGCTGCTGATTAAAATATTCAAGCCAACAAGTGTTATCGGAGTGACGGAAGAGGAGCTTTTGACAATGGTGGATGAAGCTGAAAACGATGGCGGAATCGACAGTGCTGAGGGCGAACTTATAAGAAATGCCATTGAATTTGGCGATATACAGGCAAAGGACATATTTACTCCCAGGGTCGATGTGGTGGCCGTCAGCTCGGATATGGACAGGGCAGAGGTAGAGGCGGTATTCTGGGAGAGTGGCTATTCAAGACTGCCGGTTTATTCCGAGACCATCGACAATATAGTAGGTGTTTTAAATCAAAAGGATTTCGGGCGACCGGAAAACAGGGAGCGCTCAATTGCAGAAATGATGAAACCGCCTGTTTTTGTAATACCTACCATCGGAATTGACGAGCTGTTGAGGACTTTACAGCGCACAAAATCCCATATGGCTGTAATTGCCGATGAATTCGGGGGCACAATGGGTATTGTAACCCTTGAGGATGTTCTGGAAGAGCTTGTAGGCGAGATCTGGGATGAGCAGGATGAGGTCATCGAAGAGTTCGTTATGCTGTCGGAAAATGAATACAGGGTACTTTGTTCGGCCGACCTTAATGATATGTTTGAATTCTTCAATATAGATGAGGAAAGCGAGATATCAAAAGTCAGCGGCTGGGTTATTCAGGAGCTGGGAAGAATCCCTCGTGTCGGAGATACATTTACATACGGGAAGCTGAAGGTAACCGTTACAAAGTGTAATCCGAGACGTGCGCTGGAGATTGTGGTAAGAATTGAAGAGCCTGAAAACGAAAAGGAGAACAACGGAAAATACAAAGAAAAAACATGAAAGCATAATGTAATTAAAACGTAACGGCACTATGTGCTGTCACGTATAAAAAAACGGGGGTAATAAGGAATGTTTGATTTGACAGGAAAGATTTCACCAAGAGAAAACTATCTGAGACTGATGAAAAACGACGAGCCCCAGTATATTTGCCACGTGGATGTATACACGGGAGGTATTTTTGGAGATCCCATATTGGGGCATATCCGAGAGAGGATCCCGGGAAAAATAACAAAAGATGCCTTCGGTGTATCCTGGAAGTGGATAGAAGGGCATATTGCGCCAAATCCTTATATCACCGAGGAAACGAAGGTAATAAAGGATATCAGGCACTGGGACAAATACTTAAAAGTGCCTTGGGTACGGGATATGCAGATTGACTGGAGTGAGGCGGAAAAGAGAGCCAATGAGTTTGACCGTGAAAACAAGCTGCTCATGGTGGCGTGTTTCTCCGGCATCTTCGAGCTGTCCCATTACCTGATGGGCTTTGAGGACGCGTTGACAAATTACATAGAGGAGCCGGAAGCCATGACGGAGCTCCTCACTGTTCTCAGCGATTTTAAGATTGACTATATGAAGGCCCTTATTGATCATATTAAGCCTGACATGGTGCATTTTCATGATGACTGGGGCAATAAGAGAAGTCTTTTCATGTCGCCGGACACCTGGCGCAAAATGATTAAGCCCCATTACGAAAGAATATATGGTTATATAAAATCCAGAGGTGTAATTATCCAGCACCATGCAGACTGTGTATGCGCTCCCATTGCAGAGGATATGGCAGAGCTGGGAATAGATATATGGCAGGGGATAATACCACAAAATAACATTCCTGAGGTTCAAAAGAGGCTGAATGGCTCCATGGCTCTTCAGGGAGGTATCGACTGTACGTTGTTTGACAGGCCCGGATGGAGTGAACAAGAGGTTAGAAGTGAGGTAAGAAGATGTGTGGACGAGTATGTTCCTGCAGGTTATTTCATTCCTGATGTGCCCAACGGAGCGCCCCTGACTCCCGGTATCAACGAAGTTATTATTGATGAGCTCAATTCATACGGCGAGCATTTCTTTGACAGGCTGAGGAAAGCAGCTAAATGAAAAAAAGGCTGTATATCAATGGGGCTGCCATTTTGCTTTTTGCGGCAATAATGGCAGCCTGTTGCAGCCATGAAAAAAAGCCCGTTTCGGTTCAGACATATATGATGGGCACAATAGTCGAAATAAGCCTATATGAATATGAGGGCGACGGTAGAAAACTCCTTGATGGCTGTATTGAGCTGTGCGCAGAATATGAAAAAGTTTTCAGCCGTACCATGGAAGGCAGTGAGCTATATAATCTGAATGCTGAGATGGCAAAGTACGGGGAAGGGGAAGTATCAGATGAGCTACGCGCCCTTATTGAGTCATCCCTATACTACAGCCGCATATCGGAAGGCGCCTTTGATATAACAATAGGCTCGGTCACTGACCTTTGGGACTTCTCATCGGCTTCAGGACATATACCTGAAGAAGCTGAGATTGCAGAGGCTATTAAACTAGTTTCATATGAAAGGGTTATTGTCGATGGCAGCAAGGTAAAAGCTCCCGTAGGTACAGTGTTTGATCTGGGAGCAGTAGCAAAGGGGTACATTGGGGACAGGCTAAAGGAATATCTTGTTGAAAAAGGTGTAGCCGGCGCTATTATAAACCTGGGAGGAAATGTTCTCTGCATAGGCGGAGCAGGGAAGGGGAAGCCCTTCACAATAGGAATAAAAAAGCCCTTTGAAAAAAACGGCGAAATCAGCGCCTTTTTAAAAATAAAAGACCTGTCCGCCGTTACATCGGGACCTTATGAAAGGTATTTTGTCAAAAATGACAGGCTGTATCATCATATATTGGATACGAAAACAGGCTATCCTGTTGAAACGGAGCTCCAATCGGTAACAATCATATCCGATAAATCGGAGCTTTGCGATGCCTTGAGCACAGCATGTTTTGCAATGGGGCTGGAAAAAGCAAAAAAGCTCATTGAGAGCTTTGAAGACGTGTATGCTGTTTTTATAGATGATGAAGGAATGATCACACTTTCAGAAGGCTTTTCTGAAGCGATAGAGATTAATGTTTCATGAAGCTTTGAAAACCGCAGTTAATATAATGCCAAATACGTTTTGCATCGCGCATTTGGCATTATATTATTTATGGATTATGGATTTTCGGTCACGTGCTCTACCAATCGCTCAAAAAGCCCTATAAGGGTGTCCTGCTCCTGCTCGGTCAAGACTCCCGTAAATCGTGCACTCCAATCGTTCTGACACTGTCTTATATAGGAAAGAAGCTGGCGTCCCTTGTCCGTTAAATAAAGGTCATACTGACGGCGGTCGGCTTCGTTTACTTCACGCCTTATATATCCCAGGGTTTCAAGTCGTTTTGCGCTTCGCGCAACCGTACACTTATCAAGCACGTAGTGGTTGGCTATGGCATCCTGAGAGGAGCCGGGATGCTTGTCAAGATAGATGATATATGTGGGCATACGTCCATTTAGCTTATATGGTCTCATGCATTCATCCATATAGGCCCTGTGCTTACGCTCCATTCTGTTAATGAGAGAACCGAAATTGCGGGAAAACCTGTTGTCCTTATTGTTTTGTTCCGTACCTGGCATTATTATCTCCATAAATCTATAGTTGACTTGCCACAACAAAGGAGGCTGCGGCTTACCGTAAATGATACTAAAACTTGGTTGCATCTGTAATAATTATATATATATTAAAAGCGTCGGTCAAGTTTCTTTTATTGAGTATATGCCATGAAAACCACCGCCACCAGCTGAATTATCAGGATCAGAGGCATTCCGAGGCGGAAGGACAGATGCCTGGTTTTATGTCGAAAAATATGCATGCCCATAATGGAGCCTAAGGAGCCACCTATAAAGGCGAGCAGGAAAAGATGTGCTTCGGGTATGCGGCGCCGTCCGGCCATGGCTCTTTTTTTATCCGAATAAAAGAATGTCAATGCCAACAGGTTAATTATTAATATATAGCCTGAAGCTATGTAAAAATATGCTTTCAATTATAGTTCTCCTGTGAAAAATATATCCGACTGTTTAAGAGTACTGCTAAAACGGGGTGCTGAAAATATGTGCAGCACCCCTGTTTTACATGGGATAGATTTTATAAGAGTTTAGAATATGGAAATAGCTTTTACAAGACCGACAAACACTATGGAAACTGTTGAGCAAAGCTTAATGAGGATGTTGAGAGAAGGACCGGAAGTGTCCTTGAAGGGGTCTCCAATAGTGTCGCCTGTAACGGCAGCTTTATGGCATTCTGAACCCTTGCCGCCATGATGGCCGGCCTCTATATATTTTTTCGCGTTATCCCAGGCTCCGCCTGCATTGGACATAAATACGGCCATAGCAAAGCCCACAACGGTAACACCGCCAAGGAGGCCTACAACGCCTTCAACGCCGAAAACCAGTCCGGTAAGAATCGGTACAACAACTGCTATCAGAGTGGGAATAACCATCTCATGGAGAGCGCCCTTTGTGCAAAGGTCAACACAGGCTTCATAATCCGCTTCGGCTGTTCCCTCCATCAGTCCCTTAATCTCTTTGAACTGACGGCGGACTTCCACCACAACACATTGAGCGGCACGCTGCACGGCCGACATACTCAGAGCGGAAAACAGGAAGACTATCATCGCGCCTATGAAAAGACCGGACAAAACAGAGGGATTTGTTAAGCTGAGAGCTGAATAATCAACCTCGGCAATATCCACATAAGAAACGAGAAGCGCCAGCGCTGTCAGGGCAGCGGAGCCAATGGCAAATCCCTTTCCTGTTGCAGCGGTTGTGTTGCCAAGGGAGTCCAGAGCATCTGTGCGCTCCCGGACATGCTCACCCAGTTCGGCCATTTCTGCGATGCCGCCTGCATTGTCGGCAACGGGGCCGTAGGCATCGGTTGCCAGGGTAATTCCCAGGGTTGAAAGCATACCAACGGCAGCGATACCGATACCATAAAGTCCCTTTGTGAACTCAACTGTCGCTTCACCGGTGAAGTTCAGAGAGCCGCCGGCGGAAAGGAAGCTGACTATTACGGCTACGGTAACAATAATTATAGGTGCGACCGTGGAGCGGAGTCCAAGAGAAATGCCGCCTATGACAATTGTAGCAGCTCCGGTTTCAGAAGCCTCGGCAAGCTTTTTGGTCGGCTTATAGCTGTCAGAGGTAAAGTACTCGGTAAAGTAACCGATAAGGCTGCCGGCAACAAGTCCCGCTAAGATTGCCACATAGATGCCCCAGTTACCGTCCATTACAAAATAAGTAATCGGGGCGGCAGCAACGGCAGCTATTGCCGCGGCGATATATGTGCCGGTGCGCAGGGTTCCCAGAAGCTGTTTTTGAGATGCCTCTTCCTTTGTTCTTATAAAGAATGTCCCTATGACCGAGGCTATTACTCCGGTGACAGCCAGCGCGATGGGGAGGAAGAGGGAGTTCCAGCCGTACCCTGCTGCATAGCCAAGGGCAAAGGTAGCAAGAATTGAGCCTATATAGCTCTCATAAAGGTCGGCACCCATACCGGCCACATCACCCACATTGTCGCCCACATTGTCAGCGATGACAGCAGGATTTCTATGATCGTCTTCGGGGATGCCCGCTTCTACTTTACCAACAAGGTCAGCACCCACGTCGGCAGCCTTTGTGAATATACCGCCTCCCACGCGGGCAAACAACGCCATAGCGGAGGCACCCATTCCGAACATAACCATTGTCTGAGCAATTTCGGCCATATCTCTATGGAACACATATTTCAAAACATGGAACCATACGGAGATATCAAGAAGACCGAGTCCTACAACGGTAAAGCCCATAACGGCTCCTGATGAAAAGGCAACCTGAAGTCCTTTGTTGAGACTCTCGTTTGCCGCGTTTGCCGTGCGGGCGTTGGAGTTGGTGGCTATCTTCATTCCAATAAGACCAGCCAACCCGGAGTATATACCGCCTGTTAGGAAGGCAAAAGGAACGAATGGCGCTACATAATCAATTAAGGCCAAAACACCTAGAATAATGGCCATAACAATGAAAAATATCGCAACCGTGCGATACTGACGCTTAAGGTATGCATTTGCGCCCTTTCTTATCGCAGCTGCGATTTTTTGCATTGCGGGAGTACCCTCGGAGAACTTCATAACCTTGCGGCTCTGAATGAGAGCAAAGCACAAGGCAATCAATGCTCCAACGATACCGATCCAGAAAAGGTTTTCCAATTTTCTTCATCTCCTATGTGCTATTGTTGCATTTATTTAGCTGCCATAGCATATTCTTGTATTTTGGCAACTATTATATACTCGATTTAGGCAACACTCGAATTATAGCATAATATAAAATTAAGTACAATAATTGTACACAATTTATCTTGATTTTGACTAACTTAACAAGTAAAATAATCTTGAGTCACCGAAAAGTAAGCATAATGTTAAAGGAGATGAGCAAAAGTGGCAAAGGAGCATCTGCTTTTTGACAAAACCGAAATTGTTGCTATGGTTATGGTCAAAAATGAAAGAGCGCAAAAGAGGGCACAGATGGTCAATCTCAAATACGACAAGATTGTGAGCATTTCAATCAAGCCCCATGAAGAAAAAACGCTTTTTGGTAAAAAACCGTCTGAGCTCATCGAAATCGTTGTCAGCGGTCGCAGTGAACCAATCGTTTATACAAAGCTGAAAGAAAAAAAGTTCTGGGAAGGCTATAAGCAAGGGCTCGAAATATTTGCCAGGGAAAACAGAATATCATTTACTGATGAAACAGCAACCGAGGCTGCAGCTACATAAACCGGTTTAATATTAAAATATTAAGAATTTAAGTATAGAGATAAAGATTTAACGGGCAAACCCGGAGGATGGGTCGGCCCGTGTTTTATATATAAAAATCAAATACATTTGTACTTACTGCAGTGCGTCGCTCATCGAGTACATTCCCGGCTCCGTACAGGCAGACAAAAACTTTGCCGCACGAACAGCGCCCTTCGCGAAAACATCTCTGGAGAATACCGTGTGCTTGAATTCAATAACCTCATCAGTCCCGGCAAATATTACCGAATGCTCCCCGGGAATCGTCCCACCCCTGACAGCTGAAATCCCTATTTCATTTTTGCCCCTGGGACGCCTGACTTCGCTCCTGTCGTATATTAAATCAGGTGAATAGTTCATGCCCTTCTTGGCTGCGTCAGCCAGCATGAGAGCTGTTCCGCTGGGAGCGTCAATCTTTCTGTTGTGATGCTTTTCAACAATTTCAATATCAAAATCGTCCCCCAGCAGGAAAGCCGCCCGTCGGGTAAGCTCCAGCAGCATATTTATTCCGATGGACATATTTGCCGACTTGAATATGGGAATCCTGTTGGCTGCGGATTTGATATGCTCCAGATGAGTATCCGTATAGCCTGTTGTGCACAAGACAACAGGTATACCGCGCTTAACGCAGTAATCCAGCAGGGGAACAAGGGCGTCGGGATGGGAAAAATCGATGAGGACATCGGCCTCTCCGATATATTCCTCCGGGCTTTGGTAAACAGGATAGTCAAACAGACGCTGCAAGTTAATGTCAAAGCCTGCAACCACTTTAATTCCCTCGTCCTCAGAGCACAGGGAAGAGACCGCTCTTCCCATATAGCCGTTACAGCCTGAAATGATTATCCTGCAGATATGCTCTTTATAAGCTTTGGCCATATTTATACTTCCTTTATTGGTGACTATTTCAGTGTAAGATCTGCTGCCAGCATAGCTTTTTTCAGTCTTTGCAGATTAGCCGGCTCCATGTCCACAAGGGGCATTCTCAACTCACCCACATCCATGCCGAGAAGATTCATGGCTGTTTTTACAGGGATTGGGTTCACCTCGTAGGTCATGGCATTGAACAGCTCTATATATTTCATATGAAGTTTACGCCCGTTTTCAAAGTCACCTTTCAGACAATAATCGCAGATATCGGCAAGAACCCGGGGAAGGAAATTGGCAGCAACGGAGATTATGCCCTTTCCGCCCAGGGCCATACATGGAACACCGAAGGAATCGTCACCGCTCCAAAAATATAGCTCATCTCCGCACAAGGCCATGGTTCTGCTGATAAGATTGGCATCCCCTGAGGCTTCCTTTACACCGTTTATATTGGGATGCTTGGATAGCTCAAAATAGGTTTCAGCAGTAAAGCTCAAACCAGTGCGTGGGGGAACATTATATAAAATAATCGGGATGTTAACCCTGTCTGCCAGGTATGTATAGTGTTTGATAAGTCCCTTTTGAGTGGTCTTGTTATAGTAGGGGGTGACAACCAGAAGCCCGTCGGCTCCGGATTCCTCGGCTTCGCGGCTCAAAAACAGGGCGGCTTCGGTATCATTGCTTCCGGTTCCCGCTATAACGGGAATGCGGCCGCCTGTGTGCTTTACGCAGAAATCCACGGTTTCAACATGTTCTTCCAGACTTTGGGTGGCGCTCTCTCCGGTTGTTCCACATACGACTATGGAAGCAGTGCCGTTTTCAATATGAAAATCAATAAGTTCGGCCAACTTGTCAAAGTTGACCCTGCCGTCTTTAAAAGGAGTTACAATAGCTACCGATGATCCTTCAAATAATGGCTTTTTCATTTTCTTCATCCATTCTCCGACACTATAATTCAAGATGTCTCCCTTTGTTTCTGCCGGTGAAATTAAGGGAGGGTTTAATTATAATCATTCAATATACCCCTTGGCACAGAGCAGCTCTGCCAGCAGAACACCTCCGCCGGCGGCTCCCCTCAGGGTATTGTGGGACAGGCTTACGAATTTATAGTCGTACTGACTGTCCGGGCGAAGCCGGCCTATAGATATTGCCATGCCATTTTCGAGATTTCTGTCCAGACGTGTTTGGGGCCGGCTCTCATCCTCAAAATAATAGAGGAGCTTTTTGGGGGAGGAGGGGAGCCCCAGTTCTTCAATACCGCTTCTGAAGCCCGACCAGCAATCAAGGATTTGATGGCGGCTGGGCTTGTTTTTAAATGAGACAAAGACCGCGGCCATATGACCGTCACTGACGGGCACTCTTATACACTGGGCGGTAATGGCAGGGGATTTGGTTTCGGATATAACGCCGTTTTTTATGCTTCCCCATATCTTCAGCGGCTCGCGTTCCGATTTTTCCTCTTCGCCGCCGATATAAGGTATTACATTGTCTATCATTTCCGGCCACGTCTCAAAGCTTTTTCCAGCGCCCGAGATGGCCTGATAGGTGCATACAAGCACCTTGTCCGGCTCAAAGCTCATCAGGGGATGAAGCGCGGGGACATAGCTTTGCAGGGAGCAGTTGGACTTAACCGCTATGAACCCTCGCTTTATCCCCAATCGTTTTCGCTGATGCTCAATAATGTTTATATGCTCGTGATTTACCTCCGGAATAACCATCGGAACATCCGACGTCCACCTGTGGGCGCTGTTGTTTGAAATGACCGGGCACTCAAAGAGGGCGTATTTTTCCTCAAGGGCTTTGATCTCTTCCTTTTTCATATCAACTGCAGAAAAGACAAAGTCCACCTGACCGGCTATTTCTTCAATATCGCTCACAGCATCTTTGACAACAATTTTCTTTGCCTGTTCCGGTATGGGGGTGGGCATGAGCCACCTGCCCGAAACGGCCTGTTGATATGTTTTGCCACTGGAACGGGGGCTTGCGCCTATTGCCGCAAGCTCAAACCAGGGATGGTTTTCCATCAGGGAAACAAATCTCTGACCCACCATTCCTGTTCCGCCTATTATTCCTACCTTGTATTTTTTTTTGCTCATAACATGTCTTCCATTCTGTATCGGGTTTTTCATAGGTTATAACTAAGCCGCCCGTTTTGCAGTTAAAAAATAATGCTATTTGCTTGAACGGCCGGCGTTTTTGTAATATAATGTGAAACAACCTCGAAAAACTGAGGGGATTTATAAGGGCATTTTTTCTTTTAGGATTACTGAATATATTATCATAGCGAAAAAATGCTGTCAACAATTGTAACGAAAGTTAATATACCGTCAAATGCAAAATTTGTCGGTGGGTGAAAATCTATGAAGCATAAAAAATTTATTACCATATTCATACTTACCGCATTATTGGCAGTTTTATTCTCCGGTTTTTTCTCCACCGGCGCCCAAGGGTCGGAGGGAGTGGTGCAAACGGTTAAAATCGGACTGTTCTTCGGGGATAATACTCTCCCGTCGGCAAATCTTCAAAACAAAATAGGTTCCGGATTTATGTTCGGGTTTTATGACTCAGGCAGGAATTTTAACTATCTGGGTGAAACCGAGGAAACAAAAATCACAATGATGAAAGACTGGAATATGTACATAAGCGGCGGAGCATATTATGACAAGAAACCGGATTCATATTCGGGAGTGGTAGGCTGCTACCATGTAAAGCTGCCCGGTGTTTACGGAAGTTTTCAGGAGGCGAGCCAGGCGGCAGCTGCCTATGAAAACGCTTTTCCGGCCTATTATAACGGGGTATGGAATGTATGCGCAGGCAATTACACTTCGTATGACGAGGCGCTGTCTGCCAATGACAGCTACGGTTTGGGCGGCGAGCCTATGACTGCCAGCGAATACTGTATTACCGTCACCGTGACCGGAACAAATAAGATTCTTTTTGAGTATGACTGCGGCAGCGGAACCGGACTGGCCGTAGTGCCAAAGCCTGAGAATGAAGAAAAACCGGAGACATGGTTCAAGGGCTTCAGGTATAATGGAGGATTTCAATATCTCAGGCTCACAGGCAAGGATTTAACCGTTATAAATTACGTAGACATAGAGGACTATGTAAAGGGTATAGTGCCCTATGAGATGGACCCTTCCTGGCCCATTGAAGCTTTGAAGGCACAGGCTCTTTGTGCAAGAACTTATGGGGCTTCACATATAGGCCTGCATAAAAGCTATGGATTTGACCTGTGTAATACCGTCTGCTGCCAGGTATATCAGGGGCAAAATCGGGCAACTGAGATTTCCAATGGTGCAGTGGACGCCACGGCCGGTCAGTATATACTGTATGACGGCCAGTTTTGCAAGACCTTTTTTCATTCCTCCGACGGGGGAGCCACCGAAGACAGTGAAAACGTTTTTCACGAGGCTCTTCCATATATAAGGGGAGTTCGGGATGACTATGAAAAGACTGTCAATACAGGATATTCAAACTGGTCGTTTACGTACACTGCCGATGAAATAACCTGGATTTTGCAGGCAAAGGGCTACAACTGCGGAAACATTGTCAGCATTACCCCCACATACACCGCAATGGGCAATATCTACTCATTGAAATTTACCGATGACAACGGAAGAAACTGGACATTCTCAAAGTATGATGCCAGCTGCATTCTCTACAGCTCTACGCTAAAAAAATATACCTACAGCATGCGCTTCAGGATAGAGACGCCTGGGGGCAGCGGAACCGTCTTATGTATAAACAACGCGAATAATACCGTTGAGGATCCGGGAACCCTTTATGCGATAGGCAGCGGTGAATATATAGCGAGCCTGGGTGGCACCGGAGAGGTAACAGTACTGACAGGCGCGGGACTTGAGGACATCAAAATATCCGGTGGCAGCGCCACTCTGAGTGCAGATTCCTATATAGTAAGCGGCTCCGGATGGGGGCATAATGTAGGTATGAGCCAATATGGCGCGAAGGCCATGGCAAACCTGGGCTATACCTACGAGGATATAATAAAGTTTTACTATACGGGAGTTACAATAGGCGGGGTTATTTGATAAATTCATTTGAAACCGCTTTTAATACTGAAGGATTAAGTGGATGGGAACAAAATTTTAATGAAAACCAGCGATTTTAACTATTACCTGCCCCCTGAGCTCATTGCTCAGACACCTCTTGAAAAGAGAGATCAATCCAGGCTGATGATTTTGGACCGGTCTGCCGGAAAAATTAAACACAGTGAGTTTTTTAAGATTCCCCTGGTTTTAAAGCCGGGGGACTGCCTTGTTTTAAATGATTCACAGGTACTTCCCGCCCGGCTCATAGGGCATAGGGAAACGGGGGGCGCTGTTGAAGTCCTGCTGCTTTCCGGCAAGGGCGAAGGGGTCTGGGAGTGCATGACAAGGCCGGGCAGAAAGATGAAGCCCGGAACATATGTTGTTTTCGGAAACGGGGAGCTCTCCGCTCGGGTACTGGAAAGCCTTCCCAGCGGGAACAGGTTAATGGAGTTTTTTTACGAGGGTATATTTCTTGAGATACTTGAAAAGCTCGGTAGAATGCCCCTGCCGCCGTATATAAAAAAAGAGCTGAAGGATAAAAGCCGCTACCAGACCGTATACTCAAAGCATCCGGGCTCAGCCGCGGCCCCCACCGCAGGCCTGCATTTTACAAAGGAGCTTATGGACGAGCTTGTCGGTATGGGAGTTGAGATATGCTATCTGACACTGCATGTGGGACTGGGAACCTTCAGGCCCGTCAAGGAAGAAGAAGTGGAAAACCACGTTATGCACGCGGAATACTGTGTGGTTTCTGAAGAAACTGCAAAATCGGTTACCGCAGCAAAGAGAAGCGGACGCAGGGTGATTGCGTGCGGAACCACATCCTGCAGAACACTGGAGGCATTGTCCGAGCCCGATGGTACCCTCAGAGAGCATTCTGACTGGATAGATATTTTCATTTACCCGGGATACAGGTTCAAATGTGTAGACGGACTGATAACGAATTTCCATTTGCCGGAGAGCACTCTTATTATGCTGGTCTCTGCCTTTGCGGGAACGGAGAATATCATGAGGGCCTATCAGGAGGCCGTCAGAGAAAAATATAGGTTTTTCAGCTTTGGGGACGCGATGTTTATTTTTTGATTCTATCGGATAAAAACTATATGGCCTGTCGTTTTGCCGGCGGAAAACGATGAGCTTAAAACACACGGCGCCGGAGAAACGGATGTAGTCAATGTCATTCAAACTGCTTAGGAAAGAGGGAAGGGCCAGACGCGGGACGTTTAAGACTCCCCACGGAACAATTAATACGCCTGTTTTTATGAACGTTGGAACCCAGGCGGCTATCAAGGGAGGGCTCTCTTCCGAGGATTTGGAGACAATAGGGTGTCAGGTTGAGCTTTCAAATACCTATCATCTTCATTTGAGGCCGGGTCAGGAGCTTATTAAGGAGGCGGGCGGCCTGCACAGCTTCATGGACTGGAAGGGGCCCATTCTGACCGACAGCGGCGGTTTTCAGATATTTTCACTGGCAAAGCTTCGGAAAATAACCGAAGAAGGGGTTTCTTTCAATTCACATATAGACGGAGCCAAAATCTTCATGTCCCCTGAAGACAGTATAAGGATACAGTCATCTCTCGGCTCGGATATAGCCATGGCTTTTGATGAATGTGTGGAGATACCTTCTCCCCGGAAATATGTGGAAGCCTCCTGCCAGCGTACCCTCAGGTGGCTGTACAGGTGCAAGGAGGAGATGCTCAGGCAAAAAGATAAACCTGATACGGTAAATCCCGGACAGGTACTCTTCGGGATAAACCAGGGAGCGAACTATAAGGATTTGCGTATCCGCCATATGGAGCAGATAGCCGAGCTTGACCTGGACGGTTATGCGGTGGGAGGCCTTTCGGTGGGTGAAACTGCTGAAGAAATGTATGAAATCCTGGACGCGGTTGTGCCAGTAATGCCTGAAGACAAGCCCCGCTACCTGATGGGTGTGGGAACTCCGGAAAACATTGTGGAAGGGATATACAGGGGTATCGATTTTTTTGACTGCGTACTGCCTGCCAGGAACGGGCGGCATGGTAAGCTCTATACCTCGTTTGGAGTGCTGAACATAAAAAACGAAAAATATAAAAATGATTTCCGGCCCATTGACCCTGACTGCGGTTGTCCGGTCTGTAAAAGATACTCCAGAGCATACCTTCGGCACCTGTTTAAAGCGGGCGAAATACTTGCTCTCAGGCACGGTGTCATACACAACCTTTACTACTATAACAGCCTGCTTGAGCAGATAAGAAATGCCCTTGACAAAGGGGAATATGAAGCCTTCAGGAAAAGCTTTTATAAGGACAGGCAGGAAAACAAAACGGACTCAAATATCTAAAAAGCTTGATATTTGAAGTAATGCAATATATAATAACTCAACTTGTTGAAGCAAAAAAATCCACTTTGGAGGTAGACTATGGAACAAATAATACAATTTGCCCCCTTTATTATTCTGATCGTAGCTTTTTATTTTATTTTGATCAGACCGGAAAGCAAAAAGAAGAAAAAGGTTGCCCAGATGAGAAGCGAGCTGGCTGTTGGCGATGAAATCACCACCATCGGAGGAATGGTTGGAAAAATCTGTGCTATTAAAGACGATTTGATAACCTTCGAAACCGGCGAGGACAGAGTGCGTATCCAGGTGGCCAGATGGGCAATTCACACCACCGGATTCGATGTTCAGGCCAAAAGCTGAAGGACAATAGAATTAAAGGCAATCAGTTATTTTTACCCCCCTCATCGAATAAGAATTATGTACAACCATTCTTATATTTGAGGGGGCTTTGTCATGGGAAAAAGCAAGAGCAAAATAACCAGTCAGAGGCCTGTTGCGGTTAATATCGCAATAGGATCGGGCATTTCACTTGTTTTAAACATTGTGTTGCTTATGATATTCGCAATATTTACATCATCCGGGAAAATACCTGAAAACCTGATGGGAGCCGTTGTTGCCATATGCTGTTTTGTAGCCGCTGCAGTCGGTTCCCGTCTGGTTATCAGAAGAGTACAGGAAAAAAAGATGATTGTGGGAGCCGCACAGGGAGCATTCATGTTCGTGCTTGTTTTTGCCATAGGCAGAGCGGCTTCCGCAGATGCTGCAATTGGAACAATAACCCTTGCAACCCTTGCCGCGTCAGTAGCCGGCGGATTGCTTGGAGGCTGCGGCGGTAGAAAGAGAAAACGAAGAATTCGGCGCTGATTACCAGCTGTAATCGCTCTGCCTGAAAATCAGGGAATACCAGGCGGACAATATATAAGTTGACATAAAACGCAGAACAGCATCCACATATAGTGTGTCGCGTAAGAAGCAGATACGAAATATTGAGAAAAAGCACCATGTACCAAGATGTGGTGCTTTCCCTCAGTTTTGCAAGTTTACATAATAAGTAGACATAATACTTCGGCATAATACACAAAAATCAAATAGTTCGCTAAATATTCTTGATTATCCTTTGGGTTTGTACTATATTTATAATCACCATGTTATGGCATTTATAATATGCATGTCCCATAAAATAATAGTAGATATCATTGAGGGGAGTGCCATAACATGATCAGGAGCTTAATAAAGAGCTTTAAAAACTATCCGGAAACATATGATATATCATATATAAGATGTTTTATAGCAGTATCCGCTTTCTTTATCTGCGGAGGAATAGTCGGGACTGCGGCAGGCGGATATTTATCAGAGGAAGCAGCCGACGAGCTGTGTGGCTTTATACGCGGATATCTCTTAAGCGCAAGGGGCAAAGGACCGGCAGCAGTCAATCTTAGCGGGATAATGATTAACATATATGTTTTCCCTTTGCTGACTATACTCCTGGGATCTTCCGTAATCGGTTTTTTATTAATTCCACCCCTTATGGGATGCAGAGGCTTTTTACTGGGATATTCCGCCGCATCTGTGATTAGGGTCTTCGGAAACGAAGGAAAGCTGCTTATTTTTGCCGCATACGGAATAAATGCGCTTTTTTCCATTCCATGTGTATTCCTGATAGCTGTCCAGGCTATGAAAATATCCGGAAAACTATTTGCCTCTGGCATTACCGGGCTGAAGAATACGGGGCCGTATGGAAGGCAGTTGATAATAAAGCTGGCTATGTGCTGCTTTATTATATTTTTAACTGCAATTCTGGATAGCTGCCTGACGCCATATTTTATAAGATTGGCTGCATCAATCGTAGTTTAGGAGTGAAGAGACTGTGTCAACGGACGAGCTGCTCATAAGCGAATTTGAAACATATTTAAAAGACGAGAAACAGGTTTCTTCCAATACACTAGTTTCATATCTGAGCGATGTGAACCAGTTTAGTCGTTACATAAATAAAAAAGGTAATAAAAGCATTACGGATGTAAAAAAGGAAGATGTGTCGGAATATGTTCAATGGATAAAAAAGAGCGGTAAGTCGGTTGCCACAATGTCAAGATGTGTAGCCTCACTGAAATGCTTTTTCGGTTTTCTTAAATCAAGAGGAGAGATCTCGTCAAACCCATGTGAGCAAATTGCTCTTGATAAGCAAAAACGCAAGCTGCCCCAGATCCTGACCAGCAAAGAAGTAGAACTCTTTCTGGAGCAACCCGATTCAAGCGATATAAAGGGAATTAGAGATAAGGCGATGCTGGAGCTTCTCTATGCAACAGGAATTAGAGTAAGTGAGCTTATTGCGCTGGACATGTCTGATTTAAACCTCTCCGCTGGTATTATCAGATGCAGAAACAAGGATAAGGTTAGATTTATCCCTCTTTACAGCGTTGCAATTAAAGCAATCGCGGAATATACCGAGAATGTCAGGTCCAATATGATTGCCGATAAAAACGAAGAAGCTTTATTTGTGAATATGAACGGCAGCAGGATGTCCCGGCAGGGCTTTTGGAAAATTGTAAAGTCGTATCAGCAAAAGGCCGGAATTGAAAAGGAAATAACCCCTCATACCCTCAGGCATTCCTTTGCCGCTCATCTGCTGGAGAATGGAGCTGATCTTCAGTCGATACAGGAAATGCTTGGACATGCCGACATTTCCTCCACACAGGTCTATGCTAAAATAATCAAAAAACAGCTTAAGGACATATATAACAAGGCTCACCCCAGAGCTTAGACGTTTAAATTGAAGGCATAAGCGTGTGTCACATGCTTGTGCCTTCAATTTTTATGCCGATATCTGCGGTTGTCAAACATATGGTCCATTTTTTTAGGAAGTCTGTCAATGGTAAGTAGTAGTAGCGCTGTGGGAAGCGTTGAAAAGTCTAACGCACCTTTTCAATGCTTTCCATAGCTGTTGGACA
>JAAYOP010000079.1 GCA_012520295.1 Clostridiales bacterium
GATGAGATTGTTTTCATAATCGGAGGTGTAATGCGCAAGCCGGCACAGATGGCAAATTTCCAATTCGTCCTTTGCGGCGATCTGCCGCCAAGAGAAGCTTTTCATCAGGTTAAACCGCTCCCCTTAAAAAAGTCTGACAGCCACGCAAGGCGGGGCTGTCAGACTTTTTTAACTTAACTCTTACTCCACTGATATTACATAGTAATATACCGGTTGTCCTCCGTTTACGGTCGTAATTTCCGAGTCGGGCAGTGCCTTTGCTATTTCGTCCGACAGGACTCCAGCCGTATCATCATCTACATCGGAACCGTAGAAAACGGTAATAAATTCGGGAGAAAAGCCTTTTATGGTGTCTATAATAACCTTTTGTATGTTTTCAAAACTTGGATTTGCGGCCAGCAGCTGGTTTTCAAGCATTGCAAGATAGTCACCCTGCTTTATCTCCATATTGTCAAAAAATGAATCCCTGACTGCATGGGTAACGGAAATCGTATGAACACCTTTTATGGCTTGGTTCATATTAGCTGAGTTTTCGTCTACGCCGCCCTCAGGGTCCAGTGCCAGCATGGCGGATATTCCTTGGGGGATGGTGCAGGTCGGGATGACTACTACATTTTTAGGCGACATATCCACACATTGCTCGGCGGCAAATAGAATATTTGAGTTGTTGGGAAGTATAAAAACAGTTTCAGAGGGAGTGGAATTTACAGCCTTAAGAATATCATCGGTGGAAGGATTCATGGTCTGACCGCCTGAGACAAGGCGATCGCAGCCCAAATCCTTGAAAACCGCTTCAATGCCCGAACCGGCGCAGATGGCTACGACGCCGATTGGCTTTTCCGGCGGGGCAATCCTGTCATGGTCCCGATCCAGCTCCCGGGCAATGGTTTCGGTATGCTGCTCCCGCATGTTTTCAACCTTCACTTCAAGCAGGCTTCCGTATGTCAATGCTTCGGTAAGTACGTCCCCGGGTCTGTTTGTATGAACATGGACTTTGATAATCTCCTCGTCGTCAATCACCACAACGCTGTCACCCAGTGTGCCGAGAAAATAACACAATAACTGCGAGGCTTTGGTGTTTTCACGGGAAATGATAAATTCGGTACAGTAGCAAAAGGTTATATCGCCGGTGTCAAACCCGGAGAAGTCGGCTTTTTCTTTGGCCGTGGTTTTGACGTCTGGCTCTGGTACGACAAACATTTCGCCCCGCAGGACCGCCAACATTGCTTCCAGGATTATCATATAGCCTTTGCCGCCCGCGTCGATTACTCCCGCTTTTTTTAGAACAGGATTTTGGTTGATGGTATCGGCAAGAGCTTTGCCGCCCTCCTCAATAGCTGTTTCCAAAAGCTGCTCAATATCATTGCCGGTTTCGGCATAATCGCATGCCGCTGCGGCAGCGATTCTGGAAACGGTTAATATGGTTCCCTCGGAAGGCTTGTTTACCACATTATAAGCAGTTGTTACGCCTTCATTCATTGCATGGGCAAAATCCCGGGCGCTGGCTTCGGCCTTATCCTTAAGTGCCCGGGAAAAACCTCTGAAAAGCTGCGATAGAATTGTGCCGGAATTCCCTCTGCCTCCTCTCAGGAGGGCCTTGGCGGTAATCTCAGCGGCACGGCTGATTTCCGCAGGTTCCGACTTTTTAAGCTCATTCATTGCCGCGCCCATGGTAAGGCTCATATTTGTTCCGGTATCTCCATCGGGAACAGGAAATACGTTGAGTTCATTAATTATATGTTTATGCGCGTCTATACTTAAAGCCGCAGCTATTATCATATCTTTAAAGACTAATCCGTCTATTGTATATCTCATGAAAATCCCCATTCCGCCGCCGTGCATCGGCATAACGCGAATATTTATCCCTGTCGGCACGGGCGATGAAAGACAGGAAAAATAATTATGCTCAGTCCGGCATTACGGAGTCAACATATATATCTACAGACTTGACCTTGACTCCGGTGTCACGGGTCACCATATACGTGACCTCCTCCATTATCGACTTGCAGACAACCGGAATATTTATACCTGTCTTTACTATTATATGAAGCTCTATACATATAGTGTCGTCATCGATATATGTGATGCGGACTCCCTTGCCCATAACCTCGCGTTTAAGCAGGTGGACAAGCCCATCAGTTACCGATCTCATGGCCATACCTCTGACACCGAAGCATTTTGTTGCGGCAGCGCCTGTCAGCGTGGTGAATACATCACCGGAAATCTGCACAAGACCTTTCTCGGTATTAAATTTTACCATAGTATCCTCCAATCTGCCGCGAAGCGGCAGCACAATTAGAAACGTGAATAAGCATATGGCATGAACAAATAATCAGGAAAGGCTCCCAAGCAATGGTTATTATATTATAATTTTAAAAAAAGTACAAGAGTCTTTATATTACCCGGGAGAGGGCGCGGTGAATTCAAATATGAAAATTAATGTCCACTGAACAAATGGGTTTTGCAAAACGCATTCGCAAAAAGGACAAATTTGCTCTTTTTGACGGGCAAAACAAAACTTTTTGCCCGTTTCAGATACATTGATTGACTACCTGAATAGATTTACGGACCCACGCCACAAATCTGTTGTGTAGGTATTAGATTATAAACATTGCCCGGAACCCTGAACGCATTAACCGATATTCTGACAGGAATTTACCCCATGCCTGTCCATGGGGTTGCCCTGTCAGCCTCCCTGTACAGCCGCGGCAGCCGGCAAAGAAACGCGGCTCATGAAGAGCTCATGCAATCTCAATATGGGCTCTTTTCAGATCCCCGCCGATTTCGTTATAAATCATATGAATTGAAATCAGGAAGTATTACCTTGTCAAATTTAAGCCTTTTTGAGTTCCCGACAGGTAAAAACCAAAACCTTATTTCAGGTAGCAGACCTAATGAAGATATTCTGAATAACCCTGCCGCCCAGTGTGAAATTTGACCGGTCAAATTGTTGCTTTAAATGTAAACTAAGAGCAAAAAGGACTGATCTTGTAGTAGATTTTAGCTGCAATTGCAAGGAAAACACATATTTTTAACTAACGTGGTGCAAAATGGATAAAATAAATTCAGTTCATCTATGTTTTTTGTGCAAAGAATGTATAGTGTACAATGATATGGTCTAAAAAAAGAATAAGCTGACCCCTAAC
>JAAYOP010000080.1 GCA_012520295.1 Clostridiales bacterium
ACAGCTTTCGCGGCATAAACGCTTAGGCTATTGTCTCATTAGCTACCGTTTGATGACCGAGGTAATTTACACACTAATTTGGACTTGACTCCCCTTTGCCTTGTAATAAACAAAAATATATGCTATTATTGACAATAGAAGGTAACAAATCGAATCTATGCGAAAGTATTAATTAGTCGCCTGATTAATGAATGCTCGAAAGCTATGGAATTCTTCATTATACTAAAAATGTAAAAATTATATTTTGGAAAAGGAGGTAGTGATATGGATCTGTGTGGGAGATGCCATCGTCCAGTTAAAAGCATAACTGATCCTTGTCCAAACTGCGGATACGTGGCAAAAGGAAGAGGCATTGCCGGAAAAATCATTGCACTGGTATTGGGGGTTATTATCTTACTGTATATCTTACATATCACCGGAGTTATAAATCTGCCCTTATAGGTGTTCCCTGAGTTTTCATGATAGGGATCAATTTCTCGAAGTGATACCATTGGCCGCCATAAGGCCGAAAACATCCCCTCTTGATTGAATGGTTTGACGCATTCAATCAAGGGCGTAAAAAAAGCCATGCAGCACTGATACTGCAAGGCTTTTTTACTTGGTCCGAGTGACTGGATTCGAACCAGCGGCCTCTTGAACCCCATTCAAGCGCGATACCAAACTTCGCCACACCCGGAGATAAGTGCCTTAAGACTCTGTCCTGAGGCGTTGACATGATAACATAATATTTTAAATATTGCAATACCCGAAAAGGAATATTTTCTTGGGAAACTAAGTAAGAGGGCGTTTTTAGGCTCCGGTTCTTTCAGGGAGCGTATACCGCCATGTGTGCCTGTATTAGATTTTGTTTTTCTTGCAAAGAAATGCCAGTGGACAGGCGCATTATATTTGCCGGAATTATTGTTGCAATTAACAGATTGTTAATGTATAATTTTTCTGTAAAAACAAATTATTATTTGTGGGGGATTGTGTAATGGCATTTTGCAGCAAATGCGGACAACAGATGGCAGACGGAGTAAAATTCTGCCCCTCATGCGGAAACCCCGTTCAGGCAACCCAGCAACAAAGTCCCGGCTTAGGCGATTCCTATCAGAGATTTGCAAACACGCCGGATTCCACAGCTCAATTCAATCCTCAGGATATTGCCAACAACAAAGCCATGGCAATATTGGCGTATCTTGGCATACTGGTTCTTGTGCCCATTTTCGCGGCGAACAACTCGCCATTCGCCCGGTACCATGCCAATCAGGGTCTTATACTCTTAATCGTGAATATTGTACTCATGATTGCCGCGGCGATTCTCAGTGCCATTTTCGTGGCCATATCGTGGAGGCTTTACTTCCTGTCAACCTTATTTTGGCTGATTGCATCAATAATAATATTGGCCTTCGTTATTATCGGTATTATTAATGCTGCCTCAGGTAAAGCAAAAGAGCTTCCTATTATCGGGAAAATAAGGCTTCTCAGATAATCGTAATCTATTGTTCTTGTACATAAGAAACGGATGACGACCGTCATCCGTTTCTTATGTTTAAAGGCGTTGTATGTGTTATAATACCGGTAGTAAATGAGGTTTCGGTGATGTAATGAGTATAGAGATTCTCGCGCCTGCCGGGGGCAGGGAGCATTTGGTGGCAGCCGTGAGGAGCGGTGCCGATGCGGTCTATCTGGGAACAGGCGTTTTCAACGCAAGGAGAAACGCGGAGAATTTTGGGGAGCAGGACCTTGAGGAGGCGGTGAAATACTGCCATGCAAGGGATGTGAAGGTGTATGTAACCCTCAATACCCTTGTAAAGGACCGGGAGTTGCCCCTTGTCTATGAAGAAATAAAAACGGTGGCTGCCTGCGGGGCCGATGCCGTCATAGTCCAGGATATGGCGGTTGCAGAAATGCTTTTCAGGCACTGTCCTTCCATGCCTGTGCATGCCTCCACCCAGATGGCAATCCATAACCTGGCGGGCGCTTTGAAGCTAAAGGAAATGGGCTTTAAAAGGATAGTGCTTGCCAGGGAGTTGACTGCACGTGAGATAAAAAAGATATCCTCGGATACCGGCATGGAAATAGAGATTTTTGTGCATGGGGCCCTTTGCATGAGCGTTTCCGGCATGTGTTATTTGTCCTCCATACTGGGGGAGAGAAGCGGCAACAGGGGGCTGTGTGCCCAGCCCTGCAGACTGGATTTTAGAAACGGAGATAAAAGATATGCCCTGTCTCTCAAGGATATGAGCTATATAGACCATATAGGTCAGCTGATTGATCTGGGAGTGTGCTCGCTGAAAATTGAGGGCAGGATGAAAAGGCCGGAATATGTGTCCGCCGCCGTTTTGGCCTGCAAAAGCGCCGTTAAGGGGGAAAAGGCGGACTTGTCCACACTGCGGGCGGTGTTTTCCCGCAGCGGATTTACCGATGGCTATATAACCGGAAAGCGGGGGCCGGAGATGTTTGGGCACAGGACGAGGGAGGATGTGGAGGCCTCCATGTCAGTGCTGGGCCGGCTCAGAGAAGGTTACCGCAACGAGCTGCCGCGTATTCCCGTTGAAATGCGTATTAGAATAAGGAGTGACGAGCCCAGCCTTTTGAAGGTTTCGGATGGAAGGCTGGAGGCTGTCGTTTCCGGAGATGTACCTGAAAAGGCGATAAAAATAGGTGTGGATGAGAAATATGTGTTGGGGAGCCTTGAGAAAACCGGTGGAACGCCCTTTTATCTTGAAAAGCTGGAAACGGAGCTGGATAATTCGCTGATGCTTGCCCGGAGCAGTCTGAATTCGCTGAGAAGAAATGCCCTGGAAAAGCTGCTTGAATTGCGGGGCAGAACCGAGCCAAAGGCTTTTTCCGGTGACCCTGTCGTGCATACCCCGGCGGTGAGAAAGAAGCTGCCGGTAAAAAGAATCAGGTTTGAAAATAAAAATCAGATTTTCAGGGACGCGGAGAAAGCTGACAGGATATATCTGCCGATAGGTCAGATCGATGATGAAATAATTGAAAGATGGGGTAAAAAGCTTATATGCGAGCTGCCGAGACTGGTGTATCCCCCCGGGGAGAAGGCGCTTTATAATCGCCTTGAAGAGCTTAAGGCAAAGGGCATTAAGAGCGTTTGCGCGGGAAATTTGGGGACGGTGGCAATAGCCCTGGAGCTTGGTCTTGAGGTACACGGAGGCTTTGATCTGAATATTCTCAACAGTGAGAGCTTTTTGAAATATCAGGATATGGGCTTTGTAGACGCGATGCTCTCCATGGAGATAAATCTGGGTGACGCCTCAAGGCTTGCTGGCGATATGGTGCGGGGGATCATAGGATATGGCTATCTGCCGCTGATGGTTTTCAGGAACTGTCCGATAAAAACCGGCAAAAGCTGCGGAAGCTGCTCCGGCATTGCCGATATAAAGGACAGAAAGGGAACTGATTTTAAGATACTTTGCTCAAACCGGGAATACTCCAGCCTGCTTAACGCCGTTCCCCTGTATATGGGGGATAAGGATGTTTCGGGCGTTGATTTTATTACCGTGTATTATACCGTGGAGGACAGTAAGGAGTGCAGAGCCGTTTGGGATATCTATAACAGCGGTGGCGCGCTCCATGGAGACTTTACCCGCGGCCTTTATTACAGGCAGCTGAAATAATAAAGCCGGAGGTACCCGGCAGCTTGAAAATGAGGAGATAGTGGCTTATGTATGAGCTTTTATCGCCGGCGGGCGATTTGGAGAAACTTAAAACCGCATTTCTGTTCGGGGCGGACGCGGTATACTGCGGCGGCCCGTCTTTGCAGCTGAGAGCGCAGTCCGCCGGGATGCCCATGGAGGATTTGGAATACGGTATTGAATATGCCCATAAAATGGGCAAGAGAGTATATGTAACGGTAAATTCCTTTGCCCATAACGGAGATTTTGCAGAGCTGCCCGGCTACCTGAGAGACTTAAGGAGCATAGGGGCGGACGGGATAATAGTATCCGATTTGGGGGTAGTGGCGCTGGCGGCCCGGACCGTTCCGGAGCTGCCCATCCATGTGAGCACTCAGGCCAACTGCCTCAACTATGAGTCGGCCAATGTCTATCACAAGATGGGGGCAAAGCGCATTGTGCTGGGCCGTGAGCTTTCCCTGGAGGAAATAAGGGAGATAAGGGATAGAACGCCCCCAGAGCTGGAGCTGGAGGCTTTTGTTCACGGGGCCATGTGCATGGCCTATTCAGGAAGATGTCTTATCAGCGCCTTTTTGACAGGAAGGGACGCCAACAGGGGAGACTGTGCCCAGGCCTGCCGGTGGAAATACAGGCTTGTGGAGGAAAAAAGGCCCGGTGAATACTTTCCGATAGCCCAGGAGGAGGGGGGCACAACGATCCTGAGCTCAAAGGACCTGAAGACCCTTTCCTTCATAGACCGGATTAAGGATGCGGGGATAACCTCCTTTAAAATTGAAGGCAGGATGAAATCCGCTTATTATGTTGCAACTGTAACAAATGCCTACAGGCATGCCATAGATAAGACTGCTCCCATAGAAATACTCGAAAGAGAAGTCAGGTCTGTCAGCCACAGGGATTTCTCGTCGGGCTTTTATTTTGGCGAGTTGAAAGACGCGCCTGCGTCCGGCGAGCACTATACGCAGGATTGCGAATTTATCGCGGTTGTTATATCGCGCCGGGGAAATATTATACAGGTTGAGCAGAGAAACAGGTTTTTCAAAGGAGATGAGCTGGAGGTTTTGTCCCCCAACAGCCTGGGAGAATCCTTTGTTGTTACAGGTATGCGGGATGAGGCAGGAAACGAGGTCACCTCGGCTCCCCATCCTCAACAAAAGCTATACCTGGAATGCCCACTGAATTTGAGTCCGGGTGATATTTTAAGAAGGCGGCGTAGGAACTAGAAATCCAGGGAAGTCATATTAATCAAAGCAGACGGAAAAAAGAACAAAGTCCGAAAGCTTGGGGAGGTATTGGTCATGGGTTGTAATATGAGCCTGCCGGAGAAAGTCCATTTTTTCCTGACCGGCGAGGTGGGTTCGGGAAAGAGCACGGTACTGAATAAAACACTGGCAATGCTGGCAGTCAGCTACGGAGGCTTTAAAACATACTTCGGTGATGACAGGGCCAGCCCGGATAAAAAGCTTTATATAAACCAGGCTGCCCTGCCGCCCCGTTTTTCGGAGCAACATATCGCAGCCCATTTTCGTGAAGGGAAGCCTCCGGCGCCGGTTTTAGACGCATTTAACATTCTGGGTGCGGGATATATTAAAAATGCCCGTGAGAATTCGTGTATAATCGTTATGGATGAGTGCGGAACAATAGAAAAGGATGCGGACATGTTTAAGAAAGAAGTTCTCAATGCCCTGGATGATGACAAGCCTGTGCTGGGAGTTTTAAAGCTGAGAGCTTCCGGTTGGGCGGAAAAAATCAGAAATCATCCGAAGGTTAACATAATCACTGTAGATGAAGTAAACAGGGACAGCCTGCCGCAGCTGTTATATAAAACACTGGCCACAATCATTGGAAGTAAACTTTAAATCATTGCACAATTCTCTTTCGAGGAAAGAAAGACAGCGCGCAATAGGCATGGAAGGAGCTCATATGAAAACGAGCAATAGCAGCAGTTTTAAACCTTATGCTGGTACTGCCTTTGATGTTTACAGGCTGCGAAATTATAGCTGGCATAAAGGCAAGGTCAGTGTCCGGCAGTGTTGATATGACGGGAGATAGCTTAAAAGGGATAACAAGCTTTGCAGTTGCGCTTTTCCAAAACAGCTTTTACAGCATGATATCCCCCCTCTCCGTGCTGTGCGCCCTTGCCGTGACGGCAAACGGAGCCCAGGGAGAAACACTTGCACAGATGGAGGACACCATTAATCTTTCAATGCCTGAGCTCAACACATATATGGGTGCATTTCGCAAGGGCCTGCCTTAAAAAACACAAGATCAACATGGCAGACTCCATATGGTTCAAGGACGATGCAAGGCTGAAGGTTAAGAAGGGTCTTATGCCCATGATCCGGAATCAAAGATAGTATATCTGGAGCGTCCCTTTATCTATGTTCTTAATGACTTTGAAACGAACATGCCGATTTTTATCGGCACCGTGATGGATACTGGAATATGAGCCTAAAAAGGGTTTTTCATTGATAACACGTTACAATGGCTTTTATGGCCGGAAAAGCCAGGGATTTTAAAGATAAAAACCGGCTGCTTTGAGGGGACGACGGAGTATCACTAACCCCCCGCTCTTTTCACACGACCGCTGTCGCAACATTATAAGAATCTTCCCATAAACAAGTTGCAATTTCATGTCGTTGTGTTATAATCCGCATAACAAAATACCAAATTATAGGAATGTGCGTTCCGGTAAGTACTGAGGTATTGCCGGATAATATACTGAAATTGCCAGGGGGAGAGTACCTAATGAAAAAGTCAAGATTGAAAAAGTATGCTAATTTGATTGCCACAGTGGGAGTGAACGTTAAAAGAGACCAGGAGGTCATTATAAACGCTGAGCTGGATCAGCCGGAATTTGTCAAGTGCCTTGTGGAGGAATGCTACAAGGCGGGAGCTAAAAAAGTGACAGTGGAATGGAATTATCAACCCCTGACAAAAGTAAATGTCAAATACAGGACGCTGAAGACCCTGTCCAAGCTTGAGAACTGGGAAATAGAAAAGCTGGAACACAGGGTGAAAACCCTTCCCGCAGTCATTCATCTGATGTCGGAGGATCCCGATGGACTTGCCGGAATAGATCAGGAGAAAATGGCCAAGGCGGCCCAGGCCAAATATCCGATAATAAAACCCCTGAGAGATAAGATGGAAAACAAATACCAGTGGTGTGTGGCAGCTGTACCCGGCGTGAAATGGGCCAAAAAAGTGTTTCCCAATGAGACAAAGACCCGGGCTGTGGAAAAGCTCTGGGAGGCTATTTTATATACCTGCAGGGTTGACGATGATCCGGTGGCGGCCTGGACTGTCCATAACAGGCTTCTGGCCTCAAGATGCAGGTATTTAAATTCACTGAACATTGAGACCCTGGAATACTCCGCTTCCAACGGGACAAATATCAAAATCGGCCTTATTGAAAGCTCTGTTTTCCGCGGCGGAGAAGAGCGCACCCTGAATGGTGACTTATTTAATCCGAACATCCCTACCGAAGAAATTTTTATTTCTCCGAAAAAGGGCTGCGCGGAGGGCATAGTATATTCCACAAGGCCCTTTTCATATAGAGGAGAACTTATTGATAATATCTTTCTCAGATTTGAAAACGGGAGGGTTGTGGAAGCCCGGGCAGAGAAAAATGAGGACCTGCTCAAGACCATGCTCAGCATGGACGAGGGGGCGTCCTACCTGGGTGAATGCGCCTTCGTACCCTACGATTCGCCCATACGCAACTCAGGGATTCTTTTCTACAACACTCTGTTTGATGAAAACGCTGCCTGTCATCTCGCGTTGGGCGAGGGCTTTGAAAATTGTATAAAGGATTATGAAAAATACAGCCTGAAGGAATGCAGGGAAATGGGTATTAATGACTCGATGATTCATGAGGATATTATGATAGGCACAGGGGATTTATCCGTTATAGCTCATACAAGGGACGGGAAAAGGGTTCAGATATTCAAAGACGGGAATTGGGCCTTTTGAGCGGAAAAAAACGAATACAAGGCATCCCAAAAAAGAAATAGTTAAAAAAACTTTACTATTTTGAGGTATTGGTATATATTAAACATCATAAAGACTGGTATTGATTTGCCGGCAGCTTGAGAGCAGCTTAGGTTTTATGCTATTATGATGGAGTATGATATATGGACAGGATTGAGCAACTCAGGGAAAAGAGAGCGAAAATTCATGCCGGAGGCGGGCAAAAGAAC
>JAAYOP010000081.1 GCA_012520295.1 Clostridiales bacterium
ATAATAGTAACTCAATTTCCCACATCACAATCGTCAGCGTGATAATTTTATAAACAAAAACAGCTGGGAGAGTACAGAAAAACAACATGAAGATTTGAACAGCCTCAGTTCTCGTTCCCCGCCCCAAATAAATGGAAACATCAACCGATCCATTGTATGTCTGGGGCCCTTATGGACTTCATTGCATCCACGATATTATTACTGATGCCTCGAATGTTCAGGATTAATGAATCCTCTCCATTTCAGGCTTTAACTGCTCCAATCATGATACCCTTTACAAAATATTTTTGCAGAAACGGGAAAAAGAACATAACCGGAAGCATGGTAACCATTATTGTAGCGTTTTGAATGCCTTCCGTAAATCTGGGGATACGCGGTCCCGCTATAGACAAGGAGTCCACGATAACCGTGTCCATAACAATATTGCGTAGGACTAACTGCAACGGTATCAAATCATTTCTGCGTAAGAATATCATTGCGTTAAACCACTCATTCCACCTATCCACAGAGTAAAACAGCAGAACTGTTGCGATAATTGGTTTTGATAAAGGAAGTATAATTTTAAACAAAATGCGCCACTCGCCGGCGCCATCAATTTTTGCAAATTCTATCAGAGATTCCGGCAGCGTAGTCATATATGTGCGCATGATAATAAAGTAAAAAGTGTTAACACCATACGCAAGTATTACAGACCATATTTTGTTGGTAAATCCCAGTTGTAGCATCAACAAATACATTGGAACTATACCGCCGTTTAACAGCATTGTAAGCAAAATAGCGTAAAAGATTACCTTGGCTCCCGGAAATTTAGTGCGGGTTAAGCCATATGCTAAGCTGGTTGTTAGAAATATATTGATAGGCACTCCTAGCAGAAGAATCATTAATGTTGTTTTATAGCCAATGGCGATACGAGGATCCTGAAATAGCCTATGATAGTTATCAATAGTGGGCTTCATGGGGATTAGCAGCAGTGGGCTTTCTAACGCTTCTTTTTGTGTTGCAAAGGATGTGGCGATTACACTAATAAACGGGACAACAATCATAGTAGCCAGAACCAGTAATATGAATAGAAGTATTGCGTCCAACAGCTCAAATCTATTATGCATGCTCCTTTTCGTTTTTTTAACCGTTAACATTATTCTCAACTCCTTACTTTAAATTAAGCCAGCAGCCCTGAACCACCTATACGTTTAATGACACGATCGGCAGTAAGCAGCAGAATTAAATTAATGGTAGATCTAAAAAGAGCTACTGCGGCAGAAAAGGAAAAGTCAACGGAACCCCGAAAAGTAATCCGGTATATATACATATCGAGAGTTTCCGCCACTCTTATGGTAGCGGGATTGCTCAGATTAAATATCTGATCGAAGCCGCCCGACATGAGATTACCAACAGCCAAAATGAAGAGGACTATAATAGTGGACTTTATACCCGGCAGCGTGATATACCAGATGCGCTGCAGCCGTGTTGAACCGTCAATCTCTGCAGCCTGATATTGTTCAATATCAATCCCTGATATAGCGGCCATGTAGATGATTGCGCTCCATCCCGCGCTTTTCCATATATCGGTCAGATACACGATCGGCTGGAATAAAGAAGGGGTCCCCAGGAACCCGATTGGATCCTTACCAAAAAGTAAGTTCAAGACTGAGTTTACCACCCCTCTTTGTCCAAGAACACTTATCATGATACTGCCAACTATTACCCATGAAAGGAAATGAGGGAAAGTAAAAATGGATTGAAGAATCTTTTTTGATTTTCCCAAACGCACTTCATTAAAAATAAGCGCAAGAAGAATCGGAAAAGGGAAAACAAATATCAACCTGCCCGCATTAATCCTCAGCGTAGTATAAATTGACTTCATAAAAGCCGGATCTGCGAACACATTCTCGAAATTGTACAGACCAACAAAGGGGCTTCCAAATAAACCTAACTTTGCTATGTATTTTTTAAATGCCAATGTCAAACCATATATGGGGATATATGCAAAAACAACATACCATACCAAACCGGGCAAGATAAGTAAATATTTATCCTTGTTTTTAAGAATATTTCTACCTGTATTCGCAAGGCGACTTTTGAAATCAGATCTTTTTAAACCAACTGGTGATACGGTCATTATATCAACCCTTTCACATTTTATTTTTTGCTCGGGACGGTATACCGTCCCGAGCAAAAACATTGTGAATTTCTCAGGCTATTAACCTTTTACTTAATTTAGTTGTTCAGCTCATCCAGTACAGGCTGAATAATGCTCATCTGTGATGATAGCCATGCATTGTAGAGCTCAACGAGATTCGCCTCGCTTGTGGCGGACGTAACCATATTGGCAAATTCTGTGGGGTAATCAATACCTCTGGCTCTGCGCAAATTATCCGTATTGTGCATCCAGAGCTTCCAATCGACCTTGGTGAAGGTTTCGGGAGTAGCAATTTCACTCCGGTTTTTATAAAGAGCTTTAGACTCGTCACGGAATTGTTTACCTACGTTTGGATTATCGAACGCCAAGTCGTCCCATAAGATTACAGAACCGAGCACATGACCCAGACTTGGATATTTTGCGTCCCCGACATCGCCTGCCAACAACGTTCCCGGAGGCACGAGGGAAACTATTTCACCGTTTGCATCGAAATCCCAGTCTACTCCTTTAAGACCCATCTGCGTACCTGGATACCCTTCCTCACTGGCGGTGAATTCCATAAGATCCATCCAACGCTCAAATATCGCATCGTCAGCATCGGGACTAAAGCATACTGCTCCCCAGAAGTTGATTAAATCTCTTTGGTGGTAGTATCCGTCCGTTCCCAGCAGGGTTGCCAGGTTAAACGCGCTTCCATCAATGCCCGTATAAGCTGTAAAATCTATCCTGAACCGTTCAACATCAGCGGTTTGTCCTCCAAGGTAAGAAACGCCGGCTATTCCAAGAGTCTGGAATTTTTCCATATCCTGTTCATGAGTCAGCAAATAAAATTCAGGATCAAGAATACCGGTGCTATATGCTTGATACCATAACTTGAGTCCTTCAAGGGTATCTTCAGCCGCTGCGCCCCATACATATTTACCACTGGAATCTTTATAGAACGTATCCCAATGGGTACTGTTTGCTTCCAGGAAAAGCCTTGAGGAATTCCCGGTATCCATGGAGATCGGAATAAGCCTGGACCCCAAATTGCCAGGATCTTGCTGTTTAATGAGCGTGGCTATTTCCAGTACTTCTGGTATGGTGTAGTGGTTTTTAACCTCCTTGCCTACTGCAGCAATCCAGTCCGCCCTCATCCATAAAGACCAGTGGTTGGCAAGTGGATCACCCGGGAGATTATAGAAAAACCTTGCACGGGGAATAAAGTATGTACCACCATAAAGATCTTCGAGCATTGGTCCAAGACTCGTTGTCTCATACACCGATGCGACACCAGGCCACCTTGACTTCCAGTCCTCGGGAAGGCGTCTGATTAGTCCTTGATCAACGAAGTTTGCAGCATCGGCGTGGGTTCCCTCGCCGTAGTTAAAAATAGCTACATCGGGCATATCCTGAGCCATAATCCATGTACTGAGCATATTGTGCCAGTCATTCCAAGGCAAATTTATCCCCTGAAATTCGAAATTGAATTTGTTGAGAATGAACTTACTGTACTCATCGCCAGTATTATAGTCATACCCTTCAACTACCTGAGGACAAGCATAGGTTATGACTACACGCTCATAGCCATCGTCACCAGTCTTGGTATCACCGGAAGATGTATCACTCTGTGAGCCGCCGCTCGGTGTCTGGGTGTCAACCTTAGTACCTCCACCGCCAGAACATGCGGCGAGTCCCATAATCAAGAAAGCAGCCAGAAACAAGCAGAGAAAACGTTTCGTGCATTTCATTTTGATTACCTCCAAAACACAAAATTTATGTTCAAGCCGTTTGGCCAGACACCGAATATGTGGTTTTTATGTTTTATATACTCTTATGTATGTGTAGTATACAATTAATATATATAATATGTCAAGATTAATCGTTTACTTTTGCGGCTGTTTTGTGAATAATTACTA
>JAAYOP010000082.1 GCA_012520295.1 Clostridiales bacterium
GCCGGAGGACTCCGCATTGTAAATTATGTAAATCTGTGCTAGAATATTAAGTACTGGATATTAAATATCAGCCCTTTAGCCGGGAAAACTATCCGACATGTGTTGCACGGCTTTTATATACCAAAGCCGGATAAGTCGGAATAAAACTTGAAAAAAGGACGGGGGAACCATGTCTTTGATTTTAGCGGTTTTTCTGGGGCTTTTGCGGGGTCTGACTGAATTTCTGCCGGTGTCCGGCTCAGGTCACCTGGCATTAGCACAGAATATATTCGGAATTGAAAATATCAAAGCAAATCATCCCTTTTTTGATATGCTTTTGTATATTGGAGCGCTGATTTCGGTCTCTATCGTTTTCAGAAAGGATATCAGGCAGATTTTAAAAGCCGTTGTCCGGCTTTTTTCGAAGAGATACGGGAAAAGCAGGGAGCAGGAAGATGAGGCCGATACATATTTTTCAATACGGTTGCTTCTGTTGCTGGCGGTTGCTGCATTGCCCCTTTTAATTTTAATATTTGTAAAGGACCATATAGCAATACTATATGGCAGTACGGCTTTTACAGGTTTTGCCCTTATAGTAACAGGAGGCCTTCTGTATATAGGCGACAGGCTGTTGGAGGGACGAAGAAACGAGAGAAACGCTAAGCTGTCAGGAGCATTTGCCGTGGGGCTGGTTCAGGCGGTTTCCGTCTTCCCGGGACTGTCCAGAACAGGCAGCACCATTACATCCGGAATACTCTGCGACTTTGACAGGAGTTTTGCCGTTAAGTTTTCTTTTTTAATATCAATACCTGTCCTGTTGGGAGCAGGCATATACAGCCTGGTGGATGCCATAGAGCTGGGCATCAACTGGCGGCTGGTACCCATATATATGGTCGGAATGGCAGTGGAGGTCTTAATAGGGATTGTCGCCATAAGGATTGTAAGATATCTTGCGACCCACTGCAGGCTGGGGAACATTTCCTATTACTGCTGGGCAATTGGGATTATTTCCATTGGGTTGTCATTTTTTATATAATGTCCGATAAACAAATGGGTTTTGCGAAGCGCATTTTCAGAAAGAGCAAATTTGCTCTTTTTGATGGATAAACAGGCCTGTTCTGCCCGTTTAGGGTCCATTGATTGACTGCCTGAATAAAATTGCGATTACACGTGGCAAATCCATTGCGCGTGCGCCTGGAACAATTTAAAAACGTTTTCAAAGTATTGCTATTGTATAGTGTTGAGGTGAAAGCATATGCCCGCGAAAAAGAGCACGACAAGGAGCAGAAAAACAAAAAAAGCCAAAAACCAGCTGCCGCCGCCCAAGAGACGTGAGATAGGTGCGCTGGTCTGCATTTTTCTGGCGGTATTTGCCTTTCTGGGCTTATTTACATATGAGAAGGGCGTTTTTATTGACTTTTTCGGCGTATTCATAAAGGGCTTGATAGGCGCTGGCTTTTATATATCAATACCGGCTCTTCTGCTGGCTGCCTTCATATTGGGGTTCCACAGGGGCAGACCTGTGCGTATGCGGCTGATTTGTACCCTCCTGCTGCCTCTGATATTCGGGGCGCTGCTTCATATTTTATACTGTGATATTGAATATGAGTGGAAGATCTCCATCATAAGACGTCTGTATGAGGATGGTATTAAATCCGGCGTAAACCAAAGCGGAGGAGTGTTCGGTGGTCTGCTGGCCCTGCTCCTGAAGCTGCTTTTTTCAAAAGCCGGAGCCATTATAGTTTTTGTCTGTACTATTGTATTTCTTTGCTTTGCCTCACTGAATATTTCGATACCGGCTATTATAGACTGGTATAAAAACAGGCCGAGGCGGGAATATGTGCCGGAGGATTATGATGAACTGAGAAGCGCTGGTACAGTGCGCAGGCGTGTCAGAAGGAGCAAGAAAGAAAGAGCCACGGCGGATGAAGGTGAATATGTGCAGTCTCAGTACAGGGGACCCGCAAATAAAGCGGAGATTGACATTCCGGTAGACGATCCTCCGAACCTGCCACCGGAGAAGCCATCCTTTTTTGATCCAAACCCAAAGGTAAAGACTCCCGATCAGGTTTTAAAGGAGGTTATATTGGGAGACCATATGCATGCGATAACCTCCAGGCCGCATGCTGGTGAAGAACCGGCCGAGGCCGCCCCTGAGTCCGCGGCCACTGAGGGAGCGAAGAAATCTGCGAAGGTCAGTGCCGCAGAGGCTGAAAAAGCCAGGGAGGAGGTAACCGAGGATATTGAGAAAAAACTGGCTGAAGTGGAGCCTCAAAAATACATATTCCCACCGATAGATTTGCTCAAGAAAGCCCCTGCCGGCAGTATGGTGGACGGGAGAGAAGAAATGGCTCTGAACGCCAAAAGGCTCACAGCGACCATATCAAGCTTCGGAATAAACGCAAAAATATGCGGTATAACCCGGGGACCGTCGGTCACACGTTATGAGGTGGAGCTTGAGAGGGGCGTGAAGCTGAGCAAGCTGACCAAGCTTTCCGATGATATTGCCCTTTCCCTGGGAGCCACCGGGGTCAGGATAGCACCTGTTCCGGAAAAAATCTCCATTGTGGGAATTGAGGTTCCCAATAAGACGGTAAATATAGTTCATCTCAGGGAAATTATCGAATCCCGCGAGTTTAAGAGAAGTTCTTCCAGCCTGACCTTTTCAATCGGAAAAGACATAGCGGGAACCAGCGTAGTGGGTGACATCGCCGGGCTGCCCCATCTTCTGATAGCGGGCACCACCGGCTCCGGTAAATCGGTCTGCATGAACTCACTGATTATCAGCCTTATGTATAAATCATCTCCGGAGGATGTAAGGCTCATTATGATAGACCCCAAGATGATTGAGCTGGGAATATACAACGGTATTCCCCATCTCCTGATACCCGTTGTGACTGACCCGAAAAAAGCCGCAGGTGCCCTGCAATGGGCCGAGCATGAGATGATGAAGAGATATAGCCTTATTAAGGACAAGAGAGCCAGGGACCTGGAATCCTATAATAAAATCGTCCAAAAGGAGGGGGGCCAGAAGCTTCCCAAGATAGTAATCCTAATTGACGAGCTTGCTGACCTTATGCTGGTGGCCGCAAAGGAAGTGGAAGGGGCCATTTGCCGCATAGCCGCCATGGGCCGAGCCTCGGGCATGCATCTGGTCATAGCCACCCAGAGGCCGTCGGCAGATGTGATTACGGGCCTTATGAAGGCCAACATACCGTCGCGCATCGCTTTCGCCGTGGATTCCGCTCTGAACTCCAGAATAATACTGGACAACCCGGGCGCTGAAAAGCTCATCGGAAAGGGAGATATGCTGTATTTTCCAACGGGTGTCGGAAAGCCCCAGAGGGTTCAGGGTACCTTTATCACCGATAAAGAGCGGGAGGATGTGATAGAATTCGTCAAGGAAAGCAGTAAAGCTACCTATTCCGAGGAGATAATCAAAGAAATTGAAAAAGCATCCGGATCAAAGGGCTCTGCCTCCGCTTCGGGAGATAAGAACAGCAGGGAAAACGAAGCCGATGAGCTGCTGGAGGAAGCGGTAGAGGTTGCGCTGGAAGCGGGTCAGGTCTCCGTTTCCATGCTGCAAAGACGCCTCAAGCTGGGATATTCCAGGGCAGCCAGATTGGTTGACCAGATGGAGGAGCGGGGATATGTAGGTCCCTTTGAAGGTTCCAAACCGCGACAGCTGATGATAACAAGAGCACAGTGGAACGCCATGCAGGGCAAGGGCGACACAATAGAAGAAGATGGATTTGATGAAGATGACAAAGCTGACGAGGATATGGAGGAGGAAGAATAGGAAAAGGGCATTGTTAAACAGCAATAGATTATCAGGTAACCAGGAATAAAAAAGGAACAAGGGGCTTGAATCAAAGCTTTGGCTTTGATTCAAGCCCCTTGTTTATAAAAGAAGAAAATTTAAATTGCAAAGGAGCTTGGGATTGAAGGGTAGAGTCCTTAAAAAGGTAGCCCTGCACGAGATGGTCCATGCCTGGAATTTGTTGATTGATCCGGATATGTTACACTGGCTTGACAACGGGGTTGCCGGATACCTGTCAAAGCAGGTTCCCCAATATCCCGTTTACACCTGCTTTCAAATTCCGAATTTCAGGCAATCACGCAGCGACTGGCCTAAACTCCAATTCAGTTAATAAATATTGTCAGATATGAGTGTGCGTTAACATATGTGGAATATCTGGATGCTGAGTATGGGTGGGAGAGTGTTGTATCACTGGCCGAAGCAGGTGACTATGAGTCTGCCTTCGGCAAAAATATGCGATAAATGGCTGATCTTCTTAAAAGATAATTACAGTGAGTAATAAGCAATGGATAAAACATTTATCTCTCATCGGTTTTGTCTTTTTGTCTCAGCAGCCTGTTGGTTGCAGCATATATTGCCCAGATTGCAGCTATCAGGACCAAAACAAACGCTATTTTATAAGGCAGTGCGGACCCAGGGTCACGTAGAGCCATAACTATTCTGTCGGCTAATCCGAAAAACGCCCTGATTGGAGCCGGTGCGCCCAGTCCCTTTATAAACTGCCTGGCTGCTTCCAGCTGGGAGTATAGATTTGAAATCTTGAAGGTAGATACTCCATATACCACATTGCCGATAGCGTACTCGCCCAGGGCCACATTTCCAATTGCGCCATAGCCCAGTGCGATATTGCCTGCGGACAGTGCTCCCGCCACAATATTACCCAGGGAGACAAGCACGGCAAGGGCGATGTTTCCTATGGTAAATATACCGGCCGAAATATTTCCAAGGGAGAAAACACCTGCGGAAATATTTCCGATTGAAATTATGCCTGCGGACAGATTTCCGATTGAGATTATACCCTTTGCTTTTGGACCGAATGCAAAAATACCCGTTGCGACAGGCAGGCTGCCCAGGGGGACGCGGCCGTATCTTCCGCCGATACTAATGCCTCTAGCGCCGGCGACCCGCATAAGGGGTACCGCCGCGGCATAGTTTGACCGGATAATATGAACAAGTGGAAGTCCAAAGAGTGTTCTTTTTGATTTATACTCCCGGAACGGCCTCTCTGAGCTGTTTGTATAGTTTTCAAAAAGCTCTTCGGCTATTTTATCCGGTTCTCCCATGCGCTCAATAACCTGCTCAATGCGCTCGCCCCGCTCAAGGGCTGCCTCAATATCGCTTTCCAGATCCCGCCGCAGTCTCTTGCGCTCTCCAGGCGGAAGACAGGAGCGCTGGATTATTTCACGGATATACTGTTTGGCGTTCATGGCGTACCCTCCATAATATTGGTAATATCCCGGGCAATGGCCTTCCATTGAGAATATGCTTCTGTCATGGCCTCAATGCCCTTTTCGGTAACTTTGTAGTATTTTTTCGGCTTACTGCGGGAAGCGGCCTGCTCCCAGCGGGTTTCCACCAGGCCTTCATCCTCCAGCCTGTACAGTATCGGATAAAGAGTGCCTTCCTTGATGTTCAGCGACTCGCCGCGGCGGTTCAGCTCCGATACAAGCTCATAACCGTACATCTCCTGCTGGGACAGTAGCTTGAGGATGACAATATCAAGGACACCTTTTTTAAATTGCTTTATGATGTTTTCATTCAAACTACCACCTCTTCAGCAACACCATATACTTTGTATAACAAAGTATATGGTATCACAACGGTAATTGTTAGTCAATGCTTATTTTAACTCTCTTAGCTCCGTCAGTTTATCCGAATTTAACTGTTGCTTGAATTGAATTTGCCCATTTAACCGGCCCTTGCTGGATATGGATTGTCCCTGTGGATATCATAATCGCCCCGCTTCTTGGCAGGAAAGGACAAGGGAGCACATAAAGGATTTTTTATAGTCTCAGAGTGTTGATGATACCATGTCAGTCAGAAAATAAGGCTTAAAAAGACCCGGGGGAGGGCACAGGCCTCCCCCGGATAATCTGTTACATAATACGAATGCTAAACCGCTTACAGGCAGCACTCAGGCCCAAAGGACAAATCCTTACATTGTGAGGGTGCCGTTTTCGTCCTCAATGAGAATGAGAACGTCCTCTTCGTCTCCTGTAAGGGCGTTTACATAGACGATGAAGCGGTTGCCGTCGCCGTTTTCGCATTTGAATTCATGGCAGAAAACTTCATTCTGACCCGGAGTCGGAATTACGGCCATGGCGTGGGAGAATACGGAGAGGGATTTTGCCACCTTTGTCTTTGCCTCGTCGCGGCTTATTTTTGCCTCCGGTATGCGTCTTTCCTCATGGTTCATAATATAGCCTTTTCCTTCAAAGCCCACTATCCGGCCGTTGTCCAGCGCGACGGAAACCTTAACAAGGTCCGGGTAAAACAGGACACCGTCCTGCTCATAGCAGAAATTGATGGTCATCACATTGCCGTTTAGCGACCAGTAGCTCTCCTTCATGGAGGAAAAGCCGTTTTTGTTTAAAAACTCTACTGCCGCCTCGATGGCTTCCTTTGACGAAAGGGAGGCCTCGGGCACATCCCGTGAATTGAGCATGCTGAAAAGCTTGCCGCCCTTTTTGGTGACACAGACGGACATTTCACCCCCGTCCACATCCGCTGTGAAGCAGTATAGGGGAATATCACACTGATACTCGCCTGCGGGTGTGAATATATTGGGCTTGAGTCCCATATATTTCGCCGCGGCCTGAAGGGCGGTGTCAGAATCGATTTCTTCAAGACCTTCAAGAAGCTTTGGCTTACGGGCACTTATATGCTGAGAAAAGGGACCGTCGTATATAAGGGTCGGAACCTCCGGGAACTCGGCTTCAATCAGCTGGAAGCTCTCTCCCAGAGATGCGGGTATCACATTCTCCTCCGCCCTGTTTAGAGATGAGCTGCTGAGCTCCTGAAATGTCATTTTACCCTCATTTATATCTGCTTGAATTGACAGCAGATTTTGGCTCAGGAGAGCCGCTATCTCGGCAAGAACGGTCAGGTTCTTGTATTCCTCCTCGGAATAACCCTTTCCGTTTGAGGAATTTCTGGACAGCAGATAGGCGTAGTCTCCCACCTTGGCCAGAAATCCCGAGGTTTCCTCCAGGCTATATTTGGCAAAGGGCAGCTCGCTTAGGGACATTTTGGCTACCAGAGCCTTGCCATAGACGTCCGTGCAGGTGGAACTGATCATGGATGGAGTGGTCGCGTAAAGGCTCTTTTGAAGAGAGGCATCCACCTCCACAACTCCATTGACCAGCTCTGAAAACGCATGCTGAAGCTTTACATCATTTTGATATTTAAAAAAGTCGGTCTCGTATCTGCTCTTGATAAGAAACCCGGTGAGTATCAGGAAAGCGGCTGCGATATATGAAAACAGCAAAGCTGCCTTTTTCTTTGTAATAAACATATGAACCTCCGTGGCCTACATACCTTATATAGCGTGTTGTGGTTAAAAAAGAACACCCTTTCTATTGTAAAGTATTTCAACAGAAGGGGTGTCCTATTCATTTTTAAGGCATATTGTCAGCCAGCTTAGGTCCACGGGGCTTAAAAAGCGTGGGAGGCTGAACAAAAAAGGGCCTATGCCTCATGGAGTATCAGGGTATCCAGCATGGCGGAAAGCCTGTTTGCATCCGTGTCGGATGCCGATTTGCTGCTTAAAACAATTGCCACAACGCCGTATTCCACATTTATCAGATATGCCTCAACATATTGCTGGCTGTTGTGGGCCGTTATGGCCGTGCATTCCATGTTCTCCTGGCCTACCTTGGAGAAGGAAGTAAAGTATATATCCGAAAAATCAATATAATCGTCAGCAAAGGATGGCTTGAGCGCCTCAGCATCAATTCCCATAATATAGCTCAGCTCCAGGTATATAAGCTCCGGCTCTTTGTCCTTGAGATAAAAGGTATAAACGCAATCTTCATTTTTCAGCTCATAGCGCGAGGTATCTGAATATATGCTGAAGGCTATAAAGGGATTTGAAGAATTGAGGTTTTGATAAACCAGCTCGGCCTCAACTGTTTCGCTGCCGTTTTCGTCTGTAACAACGATTGTTCCTTTTTCGGGCCTGAGCATGTCAATAACCCCGGGTGTGGGAGAGGCTTCGGGGGAGGGAGAGCTGTCGTCCCCTGAGGGGCCGGGCTCCGGCGAAGGGGTTTCCTGGATGGGGGGCGTGGTTACATCAGCGGTGGTTTCCGGGCCCTCTCCTGTTTTCTTGTTGCATGCAGAAAGTAAAAGCAACGAGCATATCAGTAACAGCGGTATGGTTTTTTTCATATTTTACCCCTCCGACATTCCTTATATTTCGTTTTCCAGCATCTTAATTCCGGCCTTTACCCGCCTGATTGCTTCCTCCTTGCCGAGGATATAGCAAATTTCAATGGCACCGCCGGGAGTGACCGCCTGCCCTGACAGTGAAATTCTCAGAGGCCAGAGAGCAGTGGCGTTTTTAAATCCGCGGGATTGGGCAAAATCAATAAGTGAGCTGTGAATATTTTCCATGGACCACTGTTCTATACCCTCTATGACGGGCAGAAGGCTTTTTAGAATATCCAGGGATATCCGGGCATCCGTCTTCGCTTTTTTGTTTTTGTAAAGCTCGGGAGAGTATTCCTGAAGCCGGGCAAAAAACTCAATCTTTTCCGGTATGTCGGTCAGCTTTTCGCATCTGCTTTGCAGAATAGAGGCAATGGTGCGGGTATCAAAATCGGTTCCGATTGCCCTCTCGATATAGGGAAGTGCCATCTTATGAAATTCATCGGGAGACAGGGCCTTAATATACTCGCCGTTAAAATGGTTTAGCTTTACGATATCAAAGATGGCCGGAGACTTGGAAATACCGCTGATGCTGAAAACCTCTGTAAGCTCTTCAAGGGAGTAAATCTCCCTTTCGCCCCCTGGGCTCCAGCCCAGCAGTGCAACATAGTTGAGAACTGCGTCGCTTAAATAGCCGTCTGCTGTAAGATCCTCATAGGAGGGATCGCCCCTGCGCTTGGAGAGCTTATTATTGGCATCGCGCATCACCGGGGGGCAATGGATGTATACAGGCGGCTCCCAGGCGAAGCTTTTGTATAAAAGATTATACTTGGGAGTCGAGCTTAAATACTCAGAGCCTCTTACGACATGGGTTATGCCCATAAGATGATCGTCTATGACATTGGCAAAGTTATATGTGGGAAGCCCGTCCGATTTTATTAAAACATTGTCGTCCAGGGTGTCATTACTGACCGTGATACGGCCAAAAACTTCATCTGTAAACTCCGTGCTGCCCTCCCGGGGTATCTTCTGTCTGATGACATAGGGCACACCCATACGAAGTTTCTCATCTATTTCTGCCTGCGTCAGTCTGGAACAGCGCCCGTCATACTTTTTTATGGCTTTTTCTTTCTCGCCTGTGTCCTCGGAGGGGTCCTCTTTATCGTCCCTGCCGCAGAAGCAACGGTATGCGCCTCCTTTTTCTATAAGAAGCTCGGCATACCTCCTGTATATATCCCTGCGCTCGGACTGGACATAGGGGCCAACGGGGCCGCCGATATCAGGGCCCTCGTCATGCTTAAGGCCGCATTCCTTAAGTGTTCTGTAAATCACCTCAACGGAGCCCTCCACATAGCGCTCCTGATCCGTATCCTCAATTCTGAGCAGAAATTTCCCGCCCTTTTTTCGTGCTATAAGATAGGTATACAGAGCGGTGCGCAGATTTCCAATATGCATATAGCCGGTAGGACTTGGTGCGAACCTGGTCCTTACCTGACCTTTGGGAATTTGCGCCTCCATTATATCAAACCACTTTTTTTGCATATAAACCCCCTCGTTCTCCGTAAAGGCCTGGATTATAACAGCATACGCGAAAAACGCGTTTTCATACTAAAAACAATAATTGCCGACAGGCTGATACCACAGCTCCGCTCGTGGTGATAAACCCTTGGAGCGTGGAACTCAGCCAGAGGAAACAAACAGTTATAATCCCTTACAAGGCTATTTTACATTTCTCCTAAGCTTAATGTCAAGGCGGATGGTAAAAACGAAAAAATATGTCTACATAATAGGTGTCCCTCTGTCCGGTCCGCGATATGCCCGGATAAACGGCCTTTCCAGCCTTAATTTTACAGGAGGATGAAAATGAACGAAAAAGCAAAAAAAGCACCCAGGCTCGATATATACTTTCACAGCAGGATAAACACCTGGCTGGCGAGAAACGGGGAGGAAATAGATTTTGATGTGAGGCTCACCGACGGAGAAAAAATATGCTCGGTCACAATGTACACCTCAAAGGCCCATATAACCCGCCGCTATATTGTATCGGCCTTTATGAACACCACGGACCTGAAGAGCCTTGTGGACCTGGCCGTGCAGCACTTATACTGGGAGCTGGCCGACCGGCTTAGAAACAATTGCGACGGATGAGGTGCCTTAGAGAAAAGATGTATAGTGTACAATGATATGGTCTAAAAAAAGAAGAAGCTGACCCCTAACTGTGGTAAAATGGTAAGTGCTAACAAACCAATCACAGAAAGGGATAGCTTCTATGAAAAGAATAGCA